>NZ_JBEOSD010000034.1:0-59712 GCF_040302735.1 Streptomyces sp. NPDC097619
CAGGGCCGGGTTGTTCGAGGCGGCCGTGGCGACGGGGTCCTTGGCCATGCCGTCGAAGGAACCGGCACCCTCCTTCGGCACGCCCGCACAGGCCGGGCCGAAGGGCGCGTCGGAGTCGGTCATGGAGGCGGTCGGCGTGGCCGCCGCGGGCTCCCCGGCCGCCGCCGTGCCCGCGGCCTTCGTGTCCCCGTCGGAGCTGGAGCAGGCGGCCAGGGACAGGGGCAGCAGGGCCGCGGCGGCCACGGCGACGGCGGTGCGGCGGATGCGCTGGTTGCTGTTCATGAGAGGTGCTCCTCGGAGGGTTCGTACGGGTCGTGCCGTGCTGTGCGTTTTCTGCTGTGCGTGCTGTTCTCGCGTGTCGTTCGGGGCCGGTCCACGTCACCGGGGGGAGGGGAACGCGCTGCGGGAGGCGCTCACACAGAAGGTTCGGCACCGACCGCCCGACGGATGGGCGGATCACTCCATCGAGTGAGGCGAGATCAGAAATTCGCAGGTCAGAGCGGTGCTCCGGGTGTGGAGAACGGGCACCGGGTCCCTCTGCGCCGACCCGACCCGGCCGCTCCCTACCCCACCACACCCCCCTCCCGGGCCCCGGCACCCGAACGGGCGGCCGAAAGACGCGACACGCCCCCATCCGCACGCCCGTCCGCTACGAAGACACCAGCAGATCCACCAGGGATCTGCGGCCGGACCGCCCTCGTGGGGTTCCGGCCGTCGGAACGGACAAGGACCGCCATGCGATGGACACGCCCCCGCCGGCCGACCGCCCCCCGCCCCCGCTCCGCCTGGTCGGCGGAGCTCGGGCAGCAGGGTCACGGCCGGTGAGCCGTCCGCAGCCGCAGGGCCCTGACCCCGCCCGGGGCCCCGCCGCGGATCCCGGCGGCCCGAACGCCGGGGACGGGGGGCGGGCCGCGCTGGCGGAGACCATGGAGCGGGTCGCGCGCGGCGACCAGGAGGCGTTCTCCGGGTTGTACGACGCGCTCGCCCCGCTCGTCTTCGGGATCGTGCTGCGAGTGGTCCGGGACCGGGCCCAGTCCGAGGAGGTCACGCAGGAAGTGATGATCGACCTGTGGCGGCAGGCCGCCCGCTACCGGCCGGAGTCCGGCAGCGTCGGCACCTGGGCCGCCACGATCGCCCACCGGCGGGCCGTGGACAGGGTGCGTTCGGCGCAGGCCGCCGCCGACCGGGAGCAGGCGCAGGCGGCCCGGGAGCATCGCACGGCCTTCGACGAGGTGGCCGAGCAGGTGGAGACCCGGCTGGAGAGCGAGCAGGTACGGCGCTGCCTGCGCGGGCTGACCGAGCTGCAACGGCAGGCCGTGACCCTCGCCTACTACGGGGGCCTGACCTACCGTGAGGTGGCGGAGGCACTGAGGACCCCGCTGCCGACCGTGAAGACCCGACTGCGCGACGGACTGATCCGGCTGCGCGACTGCATGGGGGTGACCGCATGAGACAACACCGCTCCACGACGGACGCGCACGCCCTCGCCGCGGCCTACGCCCTGGACGCCCTCGACCCCGACGAGCGCGAGGAGTTCGAGGCGCACCTGGCGGGCTGCGAGGAGTGCCGCCGCGAGACGGACGGCTTCCGGGCCACGGCCGCCCGGCTGGCGGCCGCCGCCTCCCAGCCCCCGCCCGCCGCGCTGAGGGAACGCACGCTGGCCGAGGTGCGCGGAGTGCGGCAGTTGCCGCCGCGGGTACCGGCCTCCCCCGGTCGGTCCGCCTTCCTGGCGGGGCTCCGCAGGCGGGTCGTACCGCTGGCGCTGGCCGCGAGCCTGGTGGCGGCGGCCGCCTTCGCGGGGGTGGCGGCCTGGCAGGCCCAGCAGGGCAGCGAGTACGAGCGGCAGGCGCAGCGGGCCGAGCAGCAGTTGGGCGCGATCAGCGCGGTGTTGGCGGCCCCCGACGCGCAGACCGTGCACGGCCGGGCCTCGAACGGCGCGATCACCACCGTGGTGGCCTCCGCCCGGCAGGACACGGCGGTGTTCACGGCCTCCGGGCTGCCCGCGCCGGGCGCGGGGAAGACGTACCAGCTGTGGCTGGACCACGCCGGACGGATGGTCCCGGCGGGGCTCATCGGACAGGACGGCACGGTCCTGCTCGAAGGCCGCACCACGGGTGCCGAAGCGGTGGGCCTGACCCTGGAACCGGCGGCGGGCTCCCCCGCCCCGACCACGGAACCGCTGCTGCTGATGCGCATGCCGGCCTGACCGGGCGGGTTCCGGGGTGGGGGGCGTACGGGGTGGGGAGGGGACGCGTGGGCCGCACCCCCGCTCCGCACCCCCGTCCCCCCGTGCCTAGGCCCGCTGTCCTCTGTCCTCTGTTCTCCTCGCTCAGCCGGGCGGGGCGGCGAGACGCAGGATCTCCTCCGCCACCGCACCGGGCGCGGTGAGGGGCAACATGTGGTCCCCGTGGCCGACCGTGACGTGGCGGCCCCGCGACGCGAGGCCGGCGCGGTGGGCGTGCGAGGCGGTGGCCGCGGCCCGGACCTTGTGGCCCATGCCGACCGAGGTCCGTCCGGCGGAGACCACGGTGAGCGGGATGCCGGGCAGCTCGGGCGGATGGTGCAGCAGGCCCGTCAGGTCCGGTACCACGGAGGCGAGTTCGGCGGCACGGGTGCGCATGGCGGCGGGGGTGAACCCTTCGCGGCGCATGTCGGCGGCCGCGTCCGGGGGCAGCGCGGCCAGCAGCCCCCGGTAGGCGTGGGCGAGGAGTCCCGCGCGGGCCAGGGCGGCGCTCGCACGTTGCCCGAAGCGTTCCTGGCGGCGCATCGCCGGGCTGAAGACGAGGTCGCAGGTCTCCTCCGTGGGGTCCAGCAGGACCACGCCCGCGATCCGTTCGGGCCGGGCCGCGGCCGCCAGACGGACGACCGGGCCGCCCCAGCTGTGGCCGGCGAGGACGTACGGTCGGGGTCCGAGGTGGGCGAGGAGGTCGCCGAGGTCGGCGGCGAGCCGGGCGAGGGTGCGCGGGGCCGGGTCGGGGGCGCTGCTGCCCAGGCCGCTGCGGTCGTAGACCACGGTGGTGACGAACGGGGCCAGGCGTTCCTGGACCGGGGCCCAGTAGGAGCGGCTGCAGGCGAGCCCGCCCTCCAGGACCACGGTGGGCCGGTCGGCGGCCTCCGCGGGGCCGGGCCGGAGCAGGTGGTGGAGGGTGCGGCCGTCGCGGGTCGGGGCCCGGCCCGGTTCGCCCTGACTGGGCGCGGGCGTGGTGCCGGGCGCCGGTGCCGGTGCGGGGCCGGTCACCGGACGGCGGGGGCGTCGCCGGTGGCGCGCAGGTGGGCGGTGGCGTAGGGGCGGGCGCCGAGGGTGAGGGCGCGGAAGAGACCGGCGGCGGCCCGGTGTGCGGTGCTGATGCGTTCCATCACCCCGTGCTCGGCGAGGAGTTCCCAGCCGGGGGTGGTGGCGGCGAGGGCCCGGCCGTCGCGGGCGCCGGAGCGGAAGTGCGCCCCGGTGGCGCGGGTGATGGGGTGGCGGCCGCTGAGGGCGATGCGGGGGTGGAAGTAGTCGGCGACGAGCTCGGTGCCGGGTCCGAAGGCGGCGCGGCAGTCGTCGAGGAAGGACCGCAGGCCCTCGGGTTCCAGGTACATCAGCACGCCCTCGGTGAGGACGAGCACGGGGCGCCCGGCGGCCTCGCGGGCGGGTCCGAAGCTCCAGCCGGGCGCGGTCAGGCTGCCCTCGTAGACGTGGACGCGGTCCGCGGGCAGGAGTTCGCGGCGCAGCCGGACGACCTCGGGGAGGTCCACGCCCAGCCAGCGGATCGTGCCGGGGGTACGGGAGGCCAGCCGGTCGGCGCGGGTGTCCGGGCCGATCCCGGCGGAGAGCACCACGCCGTCGGGGTGGTGGGCGGCGAACGCGGCGGTGAGTTCGTCGAAGACGACGGCGCGGTGGACCGCGCCGGCGGCGTTGCTGCGGTCGGTGAGCACCTCGGGGGCCCGGAATCCGGTCTCTTCGATGAGGCGGGTGGCGAGGGGGTCCCGGAAGGCGGTGCCCGGGACGAGTTCGGCGGCGCGGGCGCGGCCGTACAGCGGGGTGAGCAGGGTCGCGCTGACCCCGCTGAGCCCGTGCGCGGGGGCGCCGTCCGAAGGATCGGCAACCATGAACTTAGGTAAGCCTAAATTTACTTGGCGGGTCAAGTCCCCACGGGCCCCGCGCCGCCGGCGCGACCGGGGCGGACCCGGGACCGCCCCGACAGTGCGGGGCGGTCCCGGGCGGGGACCGGCCGGCCCCCGGATCAGCCGGCCGTCGGCGCCTCGCCCTCCGTACCCGTACCCGCATCCGCATTTGTTCCCGGCTCCGTCTCCGCGCCGAACCAGCGGCCGAGGGCGGTGCGCAGCTCCTGCGGATCGCGGCCGGCCCAGGCCACGTACCCGTCGGGACGGAGCAGGACGGCGATGTCGGAACCGGGAGCATCGGCGCCGGGGGTGTCGGTCCGGTGGGCGCCGGCACCGGTGCCGTCCGCGCCGACGGGACCCGGCACGGCGACGGATTCCCCCGGCTCCACGGTGTCCGTCACGAGGTCGACGCGGTCCGCCCAACCCCCGGCGGACAGGGTGCCGGTGGGGTCGAGGAGCAGGCCGCGGCCCGCGTGCGTCAGCCCGTAGAGCCGGCCGTGCTCCTTGAGGGGGAGGTCGCGCAGGCGGCGCCCGACGAGCGGGTGCGCGTCCGCGCCGAAGTCGTAGCGGATGCCGATGCCGGTCAGCTTCTCGATGAGCCGGCGGTTGACCTCCTCGATGTCCGCGAGCTCCGCCAACAGCCGCCGCACCGCCTGCTGTCCGGGTTCGGTGGACATGAGGGCGATCTGGGCGCGGGTGTTGTCGAGGACGGCGGCTGCCACCGGGTGGCGCTCGGCGTGGTAGGTGTCCAGGAGCCCTTCGGGGGCCCGGCCGGTGACGGCGGCGGCCAGTTTCCAGCCGAGGTTGAAGGCGTCCTGGATGCCGAGGTTGAGGCCCTGCCCGCCGGTGGGCGGGTGAATGTGCGCGGCGTCCCCCGCGAGCAGCACCCGTCCGCTGCGGTAGCGCTCGGCGAGGCGGGTGGCGTCGCCGAAGCGGGAGAGCCAGCTCGGCGAGTGCACCCCGAAGTCGGTGCCCGCGTGGGCCCGCAGCTGCTGCCGGAACTCCTCCATGGTGGTCGGGACCGACCGGTCCTCCGCCACGCCCTCGGCGGGCACGATGACCCGGAACCGCCCCTCGCCCAGGGGCATCGCGCCGAACCGCAGGTGGGTCTTGCGGACCTCCGCGGTGACGGCGGCCAGCTCCTCGGGGCTCGCGGTCAGCTCCATCTCGCCGATGAGCGTCTCCACGCGGGAGGGCTCGCCGGGGAAGTCGATGCCGCAGAGCCTGCGGACGGTGCTGCGCCCGCCGTCGCAGCCCGCCAGGTAGCGGGCCCGCAGCCGGGTGCCGTCGGCGAGCACGGCGGTGACCCCGTCGGCGTCCTGCTCCAGCCCCGCCAGCTCGGCGCCCCGGCGGAGCTCCGTGCCCAGGCCGACGGCGTGCTCGGTGAGGAGCCGCTCGACGAGGGGCTGGCGGATCCCGAGGACGT
Organism: Streptomyces sp. NPDC097619; assembly: GCF_040302735.1. Classification (NCBI taxonomy): domain Bacteria; kingdom Bacillati; phylum Actinomycetota; class Actinomycetes; order Kitasatosporales; family Streptomycetaceae; genus Streptomyces; species Streptomyces sp. NPDC097619. The sequence goes on from NZ_JBEOSD010000034.1 coordinate 5,534, forward strand.
ACGAGTGGGCGGTGTCCAGGCCCTCCGGCCAGGAGGTGCCGAGCCCCGCGAAGAACCCGCCGACGCGAAACTGCTGCCCGAGCTCCAGGAAGCCGTCCAGCAGCCCCCGCTGGTCCATGATCTCGATGCTGCGGACGTGCAACCCGAGCGCCCGCACCACGGGGCTCGGCTCGGCGTCCCGTTCCAGGAGGAGCACGCGCACCCCGTGCAGCCGCAGCTCGGCGGCCAGCATCAGCCCGGTCGGCCCGCCGCCCACCACGATCACGTCGGCGTCGAACCCTGCCCCGGCCCCGGCCCCCGCGGCGGTGCCGGTCGGCGTCGGCGCGGACATCGGCCTAGGCGTAGGCGTAGGCGTCACGCTGTCGGTCAAGAGGATCCCCCATCGTCCACGCGGCAAGGCGGCCCGAACCGGACTTCTCACACTTACCGCATGTTTTCTTCCGTTTCCGGCTTCGTCCGCAGATTGTGCAGCAGCAAGGGGGCCTTGCCGCAAGGCCCCCCGTGCGCTATAAGTTGAGAGTGGCAAGGAGTCGAAGACTTCCTTGCCCTTCTTGTTTTCCGCCCCGTTTCACGCCCCTGCGGGCGCCTTCAGGCCGCCGCTCAGCGCGGTCGGGCGCGGCTCAGTCGCGGTCGGGGTTCGGGGTGAGGGTGGCCGTGGTGGGATGGACGTGCCAGTCGGCGGGGGTGCCGGTCGCGGTGACGGTGTCGACCTCCCAGGCCGGGCCGCGGCGGTCGTCGTCGCCGTGCTCGTCCAGGTCCACCGAGGTCACGTAGCCCTTCGCGGCCGCGGTGGCGGCGGCCTGCCGGGCGTCGACGCGGGCGTCCTTCAGGGCGCGGCGGGCCTCCTCGTGATCGTCGTCCCCGTCCTTCTTCTCCGTGTGCAGGACGCGCCCGGTGGCGGGGTCGACGTGGACGGTGTGGACGGTGGTGCCGCGCGGGTCGAGGATCTCGACCTCCCAGCCGCGGTCGTCGCGGTCGTCGTCCCCGTCGTCGTCCCTGCCCCCGGCTCCGTCGTCGTCCAGTTCGGCGGAGACGGCCGTGCCCGGGCGGGCCTTGAGGGCGGCGTCGATGGCCTGGACGGCGGTCAGCCGGCCGTCCCCGACCGCGGTCACCCGACCGGCTCCGGCGGCCGCGCCGGCCACCGCCCCCTGCACGGACCCGCCGAGGCCGGCGGATCCGCTGCCCCCGGCCGTTCCCGTTCCCGCGCTCGTTCCGGTGCCCACGGCGGTCGTGCGGGGCCCGTCGTCCGCGCCGTCGCCGCCCGCCGCGGCGAAGGCCGCCGCCGTGCCGCCGCCCGCGAGGACCGCCGCGACCGCCGCGGCGAGCAGGACCTTGCGCTTCTTCGTCATGGGGATTCCCTCCGTCGGTACGTGCGGCCCGGCTGTCCGGCCGCTGCGACGGGACCAAACCTGCCCGGCGGATGCTGAAGCGGGGCTGAAGGAGCCTGAAGAACCCTTCAGCTTCGCCCTGGGATGCTGGACCGCATGCGCCTGCTGATCGTCGAGGACGAACGCCGACTCGCCCTGTCCCTGGCCAAGGGCCTGCGGGCCGAGGGCTTCGCCGTGGACGTGGTCCACGACGGCCTGGAGGGCCTGCACCTCGCCGCCACCGAGGGCTACGACCTGGTGGTCCTCGACATCATGCTCCCCGGGATGAACGGCTACCGGGTCTGCGCGGCCCTGCGCGCCGCCGGGCACGAGGTGCCGATCCTGATGCTCACGGCGAAGGACGGCGAGTACGACGAGGCCGAGGGCCTGGACACCGGCGCCGACGACTACCTGACGAAACCCTTCTCGTACGTGGTCCTGGTGGCGCGGATCCGCGCCCTGCTGCGGCGCGGGGGAGGCGGCCGGCCCTCGCCGGTGATCACCGCGGGCCCGCTCCGGATGGACACCGCGGCCCGCCGGGTCTCCTTGGACGGGACGGAGGTCCAGCTCGCCGCGAAGGAGTTCGCGGTCCTGGAACAACTGGCGGTCCACGCGGGAGAGGTGGTGTCCAAGGCCGAGATCCTCGAACACGTCTGGGACTTCGCCTACGAGGGCGATCCGAACATCGTCGAGGTGTACGTGCGCACCCTGCGGCGGAAACTCGGCGCGGAGCTGATCCTCACCGTGCGCGGGGCCGGATACCGGCTGGAGGTGCCCCGATGAGCCGCGAGGACGACCGTCCGGAGGCGGGGAAGCCCGACGGACGGGGGCCCGCCGGACAGCAGGCCGGCGAACGGAAGTCCACCGGACGGAAGCCCGGTGAACGGAAGCCAGGCGGACGGAAGCCCGGCGGACGGAAGCGCTTCGGGTCGGTTCGGGCGCGGGCCACGCTCGCGGCGACCGCGGTGGTGGCGGTGACGCTGGTGGCGGCGGGCATCGCCGTGCTGCTCTCGCTCCGCGCCAACCTGGCCGGACAGGCGGACGCGCAGGCCGACACCGCGGCCCGGCGGGTGGCCGCGCAGATCGCCGCCGGCACCCCTCTCGGGCGGCTGGACCTGCCGGACGGCGAGGAGCACCCGGTTCAGGTGGTGGACGAGGACGGGCGGGTGCTCGCGGTGAGCGAGGGGCTGGAGTCGATCAGCGGGACGGGTGTGGCGGGCGTACGCCCGGAGTCGACCGGACAGCGGGGTGGCGTCGCCCCCGACGACGCGGGCGATGACGACGGCAGCGACGACGGCACCGGCCGCGACGGGGGTGACGACGACGCCGGTGGCGACGCGGCCGACGACGACCCGCGGGCCGGGGAGATCGGCGAGGCCGCCTGGCACGGCTCGGGCCGGGCCACGGTGGACGGGGACTCGGCGGCCTACCGGTTCTCCCGGGTGGAGGCCACCGACCCCCGGGACACGACCGTCCTGGTCTACGCGGGAGCGCCCGCAGGGGTGCAGCGGGAGGCCGTGCTGAGCGCGGGCACGGCGATGCTCGCCGGTCTGCCGGTGCTGCTGGCCGTGGTGGCCGGGGCGACCTGGCTGGTGACCCGGCGCGCCTTGCGCCCGGTGGAGGACATCCGGCGGGAGATGGCCGCGATCACGGCCTCGGAGGACCTGGGCCGGCGGGTTCCGGAGCCGGACACGGGGGACGAGGTGGCGCGGCTGGCGCGGACCACCAACGAGACCCTGACCGCGTTGGAGAGCTCGGTGGCCCGGCAGCGCGGCTTCGTCGCGGACGCCTCCCACGAGCTGCGCAGCCCGATCGCGAGCCTGCGCACCCAGCTGGAGGTGGCCGTGGCCCACCCGGAGCTGCTGGACCTGCCGGGCGCCGTGGAGGACACCGTACGGCTCCAGCAGCTCGCCGCCGACCTGCTCCTGCTGGCCCGTCTGGACGCGGGCGAACGCCCCGCCGGCACGGTGGTGGACCTGGGCGAACTCCTCCGCGCCGAGGCGGCTTCGGCGGCCGGGGCCGGGAGCGGGGCCGATGCCGAGGCGGGCGCCGGGGCCGGGGATTCCCTCGGCGGTGGCGCGGTGCGGATCCGGATCGAGCCGGCGGCGGGCGCGAGGGCCGGGGCGGACGGGGTGGACGAGGCCGAGGCCACACGGGTGACCGGCTCGCGGAGCCTGCTGTCCCGCGTGATCGGGAACCTCCTCGACAACGCGCGGCGGCACGCGGACGGCTCCGTGACCGCCACGGTCCGGCCGGGCCCGGGCGGACGGGTCGTGCTGACGGTGGACGACGACGGAGCCGGGGTGCCGGAGGCGGACCGGGAGCGGGTCTTCGAACGGTTCGTGCGGCTGGACGAGGCCCGGAGCCGGGACGAGGGCGGGGCGGGCCTCGGCCTGGCCATCGCCCGCGACGTGGCCCGCCGCCACGGCGGCGACCTGACCGTCTCCACCGCCCCCACGGGCGGCGCCCGCTTCACCCTGACCCTCCCGGCCGCGGACTGAGCGGGCCGCGCCCCGGCCACCGGCGGTCACCGATCGGCGGGGGCGGACCGCGGGGACGCCGTCGGCTTTCAGGCGGTGGTGCCGGCGGCGCGGGCGGTGTGCCCGGTCCTCGGCCACGTGCCGAGGCCGGTGCCTCGGGCGTCCGACAGCCGCCGGGTGAGGCGGGCCCGCACGTCGGGCCAGTCGGCGCGGGTGATGGAGTACAGGGCCGAGTCGCGGACCCCGCCGTCCGCGGCCAGGAAGTGGGCCCGCCGAATCCCCTCGTGGACCGCCCCGATCCCCTCGATGGCGGCGCGGGAGCGGGTGTTGCGGGCGTCGGCGTGCAGGGAGATGCGGTGCACGTCCCACTGTTCGAAGGCGAGGGAGAGCAGGAGCAGTTTGGTCTCGGTGTTGACGCCCGTGCGCTGGGCGGCCGGTGTCAGCCAGGTGGAGCCGATCTGCCCGGCGTCGGGTATGCCGTCGGGATTGACGTGCCCGGGGCGCGGCGGCCACACGCCGGCGTGCCAGTGCTCCAGGTCGCGCAGGCGGCTGGTCCCGACGATCTCCCCGTCACCGGCACGGACCACGGTGTACGTGACGGCCTGGTGGGTCTCGGCGTCCCGACGGGCGCGCTCGACGTACCGGTCCACGGCGGGCGCGTCCGCGGGCACATAGGTGTAGGTGAAGGTGCTGCGATCGACGGTGGCCGCGCGCAGCAGGCCAGGGGCGTGCGCACGGGTCATCGGCTCCAGGCGGACCAGGCGTCCGTGGAGCGTGGGAGCTTCGGGCATGTCGTCATGATCGCATCAAGGACCTCACCGTCTGACGACCTGTCGGTTTCCGGTCGATGACCGATACGCGTCGCCAGGGGCCGAGCTCGACCCGGGCCCGACCTCGACCCGGCGCAGGCCCGGTCCCGGTCCCGCACTCGCCGGCCGCAGCTCGATCGCGGCGCTTCGACCTCGCCGACCAGCGCTCCGGACAGCGCGCCGACCACCGCTCCGGACGCCGCTCCGGACGCCGCTCCGGACAGGGCTCCGGACGCCGCTCCGGCAGGCTGTCCACCGGTCCGGGCCGAAGATCGCTTTCAGGCCGGGGTGGAGGGGGCGGACCCGGGGGCGGGACCGCCCGGGGCGGGGCCGGGCCCGGTGGCCGGCGAGGGCGGTGGCCCCGGGGCGGGAGCCGAGGTCGGGCCGGGGGTGGTGCCCGCCTGGCGGGCCGTGCGGAGGGCGGTGTGCGCGGACCAGACGGCCGAGACCAGGGGGACCGCGACCACGGCGCCGACCACGCCGGCCGCCGTCGCCCCCGCGACCACCGAGACAGCGACCACCAGCGGATGCAGCCGGACCGCCCAGCTCATGACGAGCGGGTGCAGCAGGTGCCCCTCGATCTGCCCGATGACGACGATCAGCGCCACGACCACGCCGGCCGTCAGGGGCCCCTTCGCGGCCAGCGCCACCACCGCCGCCACGGCCAGGGCGACCGGCGAGCCGACCAGCGGGACGAAGGCCGCGAAGAACTCCAGCAGGGCCAGCGGCACCGGCAGGGGGACGCCCAGCAGCCACAGGGCCACCCCGACGAGGACGGCGTTGGTCGCGGCGACCAGCAGGATGCCGTGCGTGTAGCCGGTGAAGGTGCTCCAGGCGGCCCGGCCGGCGAGGTCCCAGCGCGCCCGGAACCGCTCGGGGAGCTGCGCGCAGAACCAGGCCCACTGCCGGTCCCCCGCGTGTAGGAAGAACACGGAGGCGAAGACGGCCAGCGCGAGCACCGCCAGCACGTGCACGAGCTGTCCGGCGCCGCTCAGGGCCCGGCTGACGAGGGTGGAGCGGTGGCTGGAGAGGAACTCGCCGATCCGGGACTGGACGTTGCCCAGGGCGTCCGGGTCCAGGTGGAAGGGCGGCTGCCGCAGCCAGTCCTCGATGTGGTCCACGCCCTCCCGGAACTCGCGGGCGAGGGTGGTGCTCTGACCCGCCACCACCTCCCCGACCAGCGCCAGCCCGCCCAGGACCAGCGCGATCGTGCCGACGAGGGTGACGCCGACGGCCACGCCCCGGGGCAGACCGCGGGCCACCAGGTCGGTGACGGGGCGCAGCACGGCGGTGGCGATGAGGCCGAGGAACAGCGCCACCCCGATCTCGTGGAACCGGCCGAGCAGGGCGAAGACCACGTACACGCCGAGTCCGACGACCAGCAGCCGCCAGGTGTAGGCGGCGGCGGTGCGCAGCATCGGGGACACGTGGGGCGCCGGGGGTGCCGGGGGTGCCTGTGACGCCGGTGGGGCGGGGGGCTGGGGCTCCATGGGGACGAGGTACCACCGGGGGCGGGGTCGGCCACGCGGGTGGGACCAGGTTCGCCCGACAGAGGTTCGGGGGTGGCGCCCTCGGCGGGCCGCGCCGCGTGCTCCCCCGGCCACCACCGGGAGGGGCGGGGCCGGCCCCGCGGGCGTTCGAGGCGCGGGGGTACGGGGCCGGAGTCCTCGGAGGGGCGCGCCGGCGGCTGCCCGGAGCGGGGCCCGCGTGGCATCGGGGCCCTCACCCGGGGGGCACAATCGCCGCGTGCGCGCACCGATCCCGTCCATGGACAACACCTTCGTGGGGCGTTCCGCCGAGCTGGCGGAGCTGCTGCCCCTGCTGGGCGAGCCACGTTTGGTCACCCTCACCGGCCCCGGCGGGGTCGGCAAGAGTCGCCTGGCCGCACGGTTGGCCGCCCCCCTTCCGGGTGAATCGGAGGCGACGGGGGCGCCCACGGTGTTCTGGGCGGCGCTCTGGCCGACCCGGGACGCCCGGCTCCTCGCCAGTGCGGTCGCGGAGGCCGCCGGGCTGACGGACCACACCGCGCGGCAGCCACTGCGGGCCCTCGGCGAGTGGATCGGCGACCGCCGGGCCCTGCTCGTCCTCGACACCTGCGAGCACCTCGTGGAGGCGTGCGCCGATCTGGTCGCCGCCCTGCTGGCCGCCTGCCCGGCGCTGACCGTGCTGGCCACCAGCAGGGAGCCGTTGGGCCTGCCCGGGGAGCACGTGCACCGGCTCGCTCCGCTGCCCACGGGCACGGACGCCCTCACCCTGTTCCTGGACCGGGCCGCGACGGCGGGCGCGCTGCCGGCCGGGCGGGCCGAGCTGGCCCTCGCCGCCGCGGTCTGCCGTCGGCTGGAGGGGATCCCGCTCGCGCTCGAACTGGCCGCGGCCCAACTGCCGGACCGACCCGTCCGCGCCCTCGCGGAACTGCTCGGCGACCGCCTCGCCCTGACCGATCCGCTCACCACGTCCGGCGCTCCCGCCTCCACGGCCCGGGTCGCTCCGGTCGCTCCGGTCGCTCCGGTCGCTGCGATCGATTCCCGGAGTCCGGTCGCTCCGGTCGCTTCGGTCGCTCCCGGGCGGGTGAGAGGCGGCTCCGTACCGCCGCCGATTGACCCCTCCGTGACCTTTGGTCCGGTTTCGTCCACCCGGTCCGGATCCGTGGAGACTCCGTTCCCTCCCGAAGGTTCGGTCGCTTCGGTCGCTCCGGTCGCTCGGATCGATTCCCGGGGTTCGGTCGCTCCGGTCGCTTCGGTCGCTGTCTCCGGCTCCGGAGCCGGACCCGGGACCGGACCCGGGACCGGAGCCGGGCACGGTTCCCGACCCGGAGCCGGCTCCGTGGGCGACGGCCTCGGCGCCCGCCCCACCCTTCCGGAACGGGCTCCGAGGGTGCCGCCCCAGGCCCCCGCCGTCGACGCCCGGATGCCCGGACCGTCCCGGCCGGGGGTGCTACGGGCCACGATCGGGTGGAGCCACCAACTGTGCACGCCCGCGGAGCGACTGCTGTGGGCCCGGATGTCGGTGTTCCGCTCGGACGCGGGGGCCGCGGTGCTGCGGGCGGTCTGCGGCGGCGGCCCGCTGGACGGGCCGGCGCTGGGGGCGGCCCTCGCCGGCCTGTGCCGCAAGTCCGTGGTCGTACCGCTGCCCGGCGGGCGCTACCGGATGCTGGACACCGTCCGCGAGTACGGGGAGCTGTGGCTGACCGGCCTCGGCGAGGGCGAGGCGGAGCGGCTGGCGCGCCGTCATGCCGCGTACGTCCTGGGGGTGGTCCGCGCCGCGGAGCGCGGCTGGTTCGGGCCGGGGCAGGCCGAGACGTACCGGGGGATCGCCGAGACGCACGCCGACGTCTGCGCGGCCCTGGACCACTTGGCGCTCACCGAGCCGGCCCAGGCCCTCGAACTGGCGGCGCTCGTGGGCTTCTTCTGGGCCTGCTGCGGCCACCTCCACGAAGCGGGCCACTACCTGGAGGAACTGCTGCTCGCCTGCCCCGACGCGCCCGTGTCCGTACAGGCCCGCGCGCACTGGGCGTTGGGGGTGGTCCGGGCCCTCCAGGGGGACTTCGACGCGGCGGACGCGCTGTCCGGGGACAGCCTGATGTTCGCCGAGTTCTCCGGGGAGGCGGACCGGCTGCTGGACGCGGCCTACCTGGACGGGATCCTGCTGCTGCTCCAAGGGCGACCGAACGAGGCCGGGGCCCGCTGCGCCCGCGCCCTGGCCGGCCCGGCCCTGCCGCCCGCCCGGCACGGCGGGGCCGGCCCGGACGCGAACCCGCCGCGCGGCCCGGTGCCGGAGGACCGGCACCTGGAGTCCGACCCCGCGCCCGGCCAGCGTTCCGGCGGTAGCGGGTTCCTCTGGGGCGAGGCCCCCGTACCGGCGCACCCGCCCGCGCGCTGGGGTTCCGCGGGCGCTCGCGTCCGCTGCCGGCTCGTCGTCGTCTTCGCGCTGACGGCGGCGGGCCGCGCCGAGGAGGCGAGGGCGGCGGCGGAGCGGCTCCGCGCGGGGTGCGTGCGGCGCGGGGAGTCCTGGACCCGCGCCTACCTGGACCACCAGCTGGCCCTGGACGACCTGCTGGCCGGTCGGTCCGTGGAGGCCGCGGCCAGCGCCCGCCGGATGATCGCGGGCAAGCAGGCGCTCGGGGACTCCTTCGGGGTGGCCCTGGGGCTGGACCTGCTCTCCGCCGCCCTGGCCGCCCAAGGTCGGGCCGAGGCCTCCGCGCGGGTGGCGGGCGCCGCCTCGACCTGCTGGCAGACCGTGGGCCACCCGCAGCGGGGCACCCCCGAACTCGGCCCGCTGCGGGCGACGGCCGAGCGCTCGGGCCGTGCCCTGATCGGGGACCGCTCCTGGGAGCTGGCCTTCGACACCGGCGCCCTGCGCGACCCGGTCGCGGCGGTGCGCGGCATCCTGATCGCCCCCTGAGCCCGGTGCGGGCCCCGGGGGTCGTCCCGCCCGGGGTCTCGCCGGCGCTCAGGCCGCCGTGGTCCAGCCCAGGCGGCGGGCCTGGCGGCTGAGCTCGGCGAGCTGCCCCTGGGAACCGCCCGGGGTCCGCCAGTAGGGGTGGGCGCTGACCTCGGCGGAGAGCCGGATCAGGCGTCGTCGCAGCAGGGTGTTCCCGGCGCCGGGGGGCTGTCGGGCCAGCTCCTGGTAGGTGGCCAGCCGGGCGGCCTGGAGGCGTACCAGGTCTTCGGGGAAGCGGAGCGCGGTCATCCCCTTATTGGAGCACGTGTTCGATTTCCTCCGCCAGTCCGACCTGCCTAGGTCGCCCGCCGCACATCCGTCCACCCCCTCAGCCCCGCGCCTCAGGCCCGTTCGGCCGTCGGGGGCGCGGAGCGGAGGGCGGGCCGGACCGATCCGCCGCACACCACGGCGACGTACAGCGCGGCCGTCGTGGCCAGGAGGCCGAACACGGTGTCCGGACCCGGTTCCCGGGCCACCACGTGGGACAGCGCGGCGCCCGCGATGGCCACCTGTCCGAAGGCGACGACCGCGAACCAGCCCTAGGCGAGCACGCGGGGCGCCCGCTCCCGGACCCGGTCCACCGCCAGCAGGGCGGCGGCACCGGCCAGGGCCGCGATCACGGCCGCGGAGAGGAGGTGCGGTCCGGCCCCGCCGAGGGCGGCTTCCTCGGTGTGGTCCAGTTCCCCCGTGTCCGGGGGCAGGAGCGTGAACGCCAGCTCCATCAAGCCCAGGTAGGCCGCCTCCAGCAGCAGGAGGGCCGCCGCCGGGCGCCGGGCGGTCCGCCGGGCGGTCCGCCGGGCGGTCCGCCGGGCGGTCAAGGACTTCATGGGTCTCTCCTCATCGGACGACCCTGTTCATGATCCAAAGGCCGCGCTTGCGCGCATTGAAGCACGTCACGGAAGCACGCCACGGAAGCACGCCACGGTACGGGCCCCGACCGAAGGGGCCGGTGGCTCCCGGTGGTTCCGGCGGGTTCGTCGCGGGCGGGACTCCCCGGGAGGTCTACTGGAGCCATGGCATGCCGCATCAGTGAACTGGTCATCGACTGCGCCGACCCGGAGCGCCTCGCCGGCTTCTGGAGCGGGGTCCTGGGGTACGTGGAACTGGGCAGGGAGGAGGACGGCAGCATCGAGATCGGGCCGCCGGAGGCCGGGTTCGGGGGGCCGCAGCCCACGCTGATCCTGAGCCCGAGCGACGACCCCCGCACCGGGAAGCTCCGCCTCCACATCGACGTGAGCCCGACGGACCGTGATCAGGCCGCCGAGTGGGAGCGGCTGCGCGCCCTCGGCGCCGTACCCGCCGACATCGGGCAGACCGGCACCGAACGGTGGCACGTCCTGGCCGACCCCGAGGGCAACGAGTTCTGCCTGCTCCGGACCCGTATCGCCGCCGTCTGAGCCAGGGCGGCCCGTTCCCCGGGGCGCGGGGAGCGCGTCAGCCCGCCGGGGTCGGGGCCGGCGCCTGGTCCGGGGTGGGGGCGCGTTCGGCGAGCGGCAGGGGGAGGAGCAGGGCGTGCGCGAGGGGGGCGCCCGGGGTCCAGGCCCGGTGTTCGCCGAGGGTGGTCCAACCCCAGGACTCGTACAGCGCGCGCATCAGGGGGCGGGCCTGGTCCACGAGCAGGGTGGCGCGCTCCTCGTTGCGCACGTCGAGCAGGGCGTCGTGGAGGAGGCGGCCCGTACCGAACCGGCGCCAGGCCGCCCGTACCACCAGCTCGTCGAGGACGTACGTGCGCCCGCCGGGCTCCTCCGCGAGCGCGGCGGGCACGTTGCTCAGCAGGCCCCGCCACCAGGGGTCGCCCGCGGGCAGGGGCGCCCCGTGCGCGTAGCCGACCGGTTCCTCCCCGTCGTAGGCGATGACGCAGCTCCAGCCGGGCCGGGCCATCCGGGCGTCGAGGGTCCGGGCGTAGCGCTCCACCGCGCCGAAGGGGTCCTCCGCGCCCGGCTCCCCGGTGCCGCTCCCGCCTGCCTGACCGGCGGAAGTCCCCCCGGTACCGCCTCCCCCCGCGCCGTGGGCGTGGACCTCGGCGTGCACGTCGAGGAGTTGCCACCGCAGGTCCGGCGAGTGTTCGCGGCCGTAGTGGCGGAAGACCAGACCGGTGCTCACATGGGCTCCAGTGCGCTCGGGGTGTGACGGAGTCCGTCACAGCCGGGACGGGGATGAGGGTGGGGGGGTGGTGGGGGTGGGGTGGACGGGGCAGGGCGGATCACGCGGAGGGAACGGGCCCGGGAGTGGGGTGGGGCGGGCCGGCCCGGGCGCCCGTGGTGGTCGTACGGGTACGCGGACGGGCGCGTCCGCGTGAGGATGGGGCGCCGTCCGGGTGGGGAGGAGGGCCGCGGGCCCCGTACGACGGTCAGCCGTGCGGGTACGCGGCCCCGGTCCCCCGCCCGGACCAGGGACAGCCGCCCGGCCGGGGGCGGTCGCCGGACCACGGGCGGTCGCCGAGACGGGGACGACCTCCGGAACGGGGACGACGACCGGGAGAGGCGTCGGGCCGACACCCGTGGTGGGGGCCGGGCACGGGAGGAGACCCGGCGTCGGGACGGAACGGGGGCCGTGACCGGGGCCTTACGGCCGGACCGGGGCGGGGGCGCAGGCGGGGCGAGGCGACGGCACGGGGGGTCGCCCCCTGCGGTCGCGGTCGCGGCGGCGTGGTCGTATCCACGCGGTCCTCCCCCTCGGTACCGTTCCGGGCAAACCTGCCCGGGGCGGCTGAAGATCTGTTCCAGGGTCAGAAAGTAATCCCTACCCGGGCGGAACACCGCGCCCCGGACCCGACGCGGACCGCCCCTCCCCCGAGCCCGGAAGCCCCCCGGCGCCCCGACGGGACCGGCCCGCAGAACGGCCGGCCCGGTACGAAAGCCAGCTCCGCCCCCGTCCGAACCGCCGCTCCCCCACCGGCCGGCGAGGGAACGGACCCCGCCCGCTCCCTGTAAGGGCCTGCCCAAGGGAGGGCAAAAATGTCCGATCCCGTTCCAGGAAATGCCCGGAAACAGCCGTACCGACAGCACAAGAACCGACATCGCCCCCACGGGCACCGCCCGGCGTCCGTCCCGATTTCGGGCACGCGGTCCGATCGGGGCACCACCGGGTGCCGGCACACCCGCCCGCGGACGCGGGTACCAAGCCCCGGAGCCGCGCTGCGAGGCGGCACCCGACAGGATGGGGACCCGAAGCCTCCGCTCACGTCCCCGCGCCCTCACTGTTCACAACTCCGTTCCACGGAGCACCGGTTCGGTCGTACGCTGGCCGCACCGACCGACGAAGGGGCACCTGCCGTGGATCTCCCCAGCGACCTCACCACCGGCGAACGGATCAAGCTGATCCGGGAGTCCCGCGGGATGACCCGCCCGGTCTTGGCCGGTCTCTGTGGGCGCAGTCCGGACTGGTTGAAGAAGATCGAGACGGGCGAGCGCGAACTCCGCTCGCACAGCTTGCTGATGCGCCTCGCCGCGGCGCTCCGACTCGACGACCTCCAACTCCTCACGGGCGGCGGCGTTTCGGTGGCGGCTCCGGTCGGCGGACGTCTCAGCCACCCGTCCCTACCGGCGATCTGGGAAGCGGTGATGGCCAGGCCACTGCTCTGGGACCTGCCCGCCACCCCACCTGACCCGGCCGCGCTCCGGACCCGCGTGAACGACGCGTGGCGGCTCTGGCACGAGTCCGACCGGAACCGGACCCAGGTGGGCGCCCGTCTGCCCGGCTTGATCCGGGACACCGAGAGCGCGGTGCGGGCTCTGGAGGGGGACTCCCGGCGGACGGCGTACGTGGCCTTGTCCGACGCCTATCGGCTGACCGGTCAGGCCACCGCCTACCTCGCCCCCGCCGAGCTGGCCTGGGTCGTCGCGGACCGTGCCCTGGCCGCCGCGCAGGCTTCCGACGACCCGTCCGCCATCGCGGCTGCCGCGTGGAGCCTCGGCAACATCCTCCGCACCACGGCGGGCACGGACGAGGCGCTCGCCTTCGTCCAGGACGCGGCTTCGCTCCTCCAGCCGCATCTGGACGGGGCGCCGGACCACTGGCGCGGCGTGTACGGGGCGCTCCGACTGCACGCCGCGGTCACGGCGGCCCGCGCCGGGCGGGCCGGCGACGCCTGGCGGTTCTGGGACGACGGCGACCGGATCGCCAAGTCCCTGCCCGCGGCGTACGTGCACCCGAGCACGATGTTCGGCCGCGCCAACGTCGACTTCCACGCCATCTCCGTGGCGACCGACCTGTCCTCGCGGCGACAGTCCCTGTCCTTGGCCGACCAGGTGGACCCGGACGCCATCCCTTCCCTGGAGCGACGCTCACGTCTGTGGGTCGAGATCGGCCGCGGACACCTCCAGCGCGGCGACCGGACGGCGGCCCTGCACGTCCTGCAGATCGCGCACGGGCTGAACCCCGAGACGGTGACCTTCACTCCGGCGGCCCGAACCGCCGTGCTGGACCTGTGGCGCGAGGCACCGCGCGCGCTCCGTCCGGAAGCGGGCCGCCTCGCGGAGGCCGTGGGGGTGGCCACGGCCTGAGGTCCGAGGGACGAGGCCCGGGGGACGGACTGGGTCAGGGGGACAGTCTGTCCCTCTGGCCGGGCCCGGGCGCACCTACGGTGACGGCTCCACCAGCAAGGAGGGGCCCATGACGCACCCGACACCGCCGCCCCCGCGGACTTCCGCCGACCGCACCGGACCCGCCGCGCCGCCCTTCGGCACAGCCGATGCCGCCTCGCGCACCGACCGGTCCGCCGAACTGCTCACACGAACGCTGGTCGCGTACGGGAACATGCCCGAGCCCCTCGAAATCGCCCGGCTGACCGACGCGTTGCTCACCCACGGACAGGAGCTCCTCCCGGCGGCGGAGCGTGCGCGCGGCGCCGACCGCCGAGTGGCGGGGGCGTTGCGGGACTGGGCGCGCCTGACGACCGAGGGCCCGGAGGACACCAGCCTCGGGAACTGGAACCACGCTCGCGCCCTGGCCCGCGCGGTCCGTACCCTCCGACGCGGCCTCGACCTGCCCGTACCCGAGACCCCGAAGGAACGCGCCTGGGTCGACTGGGACACCTTGCCCCCGTACCCCGATGAGAACGGCGGCGAGACATCGCCGACCCGGTGAGGCCCATGGCCCCGGTACCCGGGGTGCCGGCAGTCGAGCGGGCGCTCGATCGGCCGCTCGGGCCCCTCGCCCGTACCGTCAGAGCCCTGCGTCACGGCCTCGGGCCGGAGTCCTGACGGTGTCGGAGTGGCAGCACCAGGCCCTGTACGCCCTGGCCATCCTCGCCCTGCTCGTCGCGCTGGTCATCGGCGGCGTCCGCTGAGTCGACGGCCTCCACCACCCCGGCCGGCGGCCGGTGGGCCGGCCGGACCCGGTCGGGGTGGGGTGCGGGGGTACCGGCCGGGCCGCTCGGTCACGGAGGGTCGACGGCCGGAACCGGACACGGGCGGACCCCGACAGGGGGCCCGCGGCCGACCCTGAACGGGCCTCCGAGCAACTGGGTTGCCCGCTACGGCACTTGGCACGGCGCGGGTGTCGTGACCAAGGCCCGGTGGGAGCCGTGGGCCCCCGGGCCGAGCCGGCGGAGTGGGGCTCGGTGCGCGTTTGGCCGGATCCCGCGGCTCCCAGTCCGCACGCCTTGCCCTACCGTGCCCCTGCATCACTATCGATACCGGGGGGAAGAGCGTGGCGGGCGGGACGTACGAAACAGGCGGCAGCAGACCACCGGACACGCTCCTGGACTCGGTGGTGTGGGGGCGCTGCCGGGCCGGGGCCGGGTGGTTCTGGATGGCCCGCCGGACCGCGTGGGACGGCACCGTGCGCGACACCGCCCACGGTTGGCGCGACGACCAGGAGGACGCCCTCCGCGACGGCGCGGCCGCGGCGCGTCGTCTCGCGGCGGGCACCCGCGCCCAGGTGTTCCTGCGGCACCGCGCCGCCGAACACACCCTGAGGCTCCTCTTGGAGGACGGCGCCGCCTCAACCCCCACCCCCGGCCCCCTCCCCCCGACCGGCCCCTTCCTGTGCTCCCCGCACCGCGGAGGACGCCCCGGCCCGACCTGAGGGTCGGAACGACGCCACCGGAACCGAAACATGGGCCACCGATCAACAAGGGCGACCGGTGACCGGGTGACCGGGCGGCTCAGCCCAGCGTGAGGCGGAGCTCGTAGCGGTCGGCGCGGTAGATCTCCTCCGTGTGGGCCACGGGGCGCCCACCGGCACCGAGGGAGGTCCGCACCGTGTGCAGGACGGCCGCCGGCGGGGTCAGCTCCAACGGACCTTCGGTCTCGGGCGTGGAGAGCGCCGCGCGGGCCCGGTAGCGGGCGGTGACGGGGGCCTGCCCGGCCGCCGCGAGCAGCGCGAAGAGCGAGGCCGTGCCGAAGTCGGCGTCCTGGATGTCCGGCACCGTCTCCAGCGGCACCAGGTCGTGCGTGAGGCAGACCGGCAGCCCGTCGAGGAACCGCACCCGCCGCAGCTCGAACAGCGCTGCCCGCGTGGGCACTTCGAGAAGGCCCGCCTCCTCCGAGCGCGCCGGACGGGTCCGCGCCTCCAGCACGCGGGCGGTGACCGCGCGGCCGAGCCCGTGATTGACGGCCGTGAAGCCCCGGACCATGCTGTCGCCCGCCGCATGGCTGAAGGCCAGGGTGCGGACCTGCCAGCCCCGGCGCGCCGAGGACTCGATCACCCCGAGCTCCTGCAGTTCCTTCAGGGCCCGGCGCAGCGTCACCCGGCTCACCGCCAGCTCCCGACACAGGTACCGCTCGGAGGGCAGCCGGGCCCCGGCGGGCAACGTCCCGGCGGCGATCGCGTGCGAGAGCGCGTCGCGCACCAGGACGTACGGCGGGTGCGCCCCGTCCGCGACGACGGGGCGGAAGGTGGGTTCCGGGTCCGGCATGGGCCTTCCAGGTTCCGGCGGGGCGGCGTACGGCTCCGCTCGTTGCTCAGCGTAGACGGGGCGGGCCCCCTCCCGCCGGGACGAAGGGCCCGTACGGGTCGGGACCGGCGCCCCCACGGCCGGGCCCTCAGCCTCCCCGGCCAACTGGTCTACCTCTGGTACACCTGGAAGAGGCCCCTCACCCTCACCCTCCTCCCTGACGCATGACTGGAGTCAGAGCATGTCCGTCACCCCGCCTCCCGGAGACGCGGCACCGCACCCGACGCCCTCCGCCGAATCCCCGGAGTCCCCCGCACCCCTGGAGCCCCCCGCGTCTCCCGATCTCGCCGATTCCTCGGATACCTCGGATACCTCCGATCCGTCCGAGCGTCTCGGCCTGGCCGCCGCGCGGCGACGCAGTGCCGAGCTGGAGCGGGAGATCGCCCGGGATCCGTCCGGCCACCGGATCCTGACCGGGGACCGGCCGACCGGTCCGCTGCACCTCGGCCACTGGTTCGGGACCCTCCAGGGCCGGGTCCGTCTCCAGAACGAGGGCGTGGACACCTTCGTCCTCGTGGCGGACTACCAGGTGCTGACCGACCGGGACCTCGCGGACCGGCTCGACGCACACGTGCACTCCCTGGTCCTGGACTACCTGGCCGCCGGCATCGACCCGACCCGCTCCACGGTGTTCCGCCACAGCGCCGTACCCGCCCTGAACCAGCTGATGCTGCCCTTCCTCTCCCTGGTGTCGGTGGCGGAGCTGCGCCGCAACCCGACCGTCAAGGACGAGATCGCGCACTCCCGGCAGGCCGCCGTGTCAGGGCTGATGTTCACCTACCCGGTGCACCAGGCCGCCGACATCCTCTTCTGCGGCGCGGACCTCGTGCCCGTCGGCCAGGACCAGCTGCCGCACCTGGAACTCACCCGGACCATCGCCCGCCGCTTCAACGAGCGGTACGCCTCCGTCTTCCCCGAGCCCGAGGCGCTGCTCTCGGCCGCACCACTGCTGCTGGGGACCGACGGCGGCAAGATGAGCAAGTCGCGGGGCAACGCCATCGCCCTGTCCGCGACCGCCGACGAGACCGCCCGCCTCCTCAAGGGGGCCCGCACGGACGCCGAACGGCACATCACCTACGACCCCGTGCACCGGCCCGAGGTCTCCTCGCTCGTCCTCCTCGCCGCCCTCTGCCGGGACGAGGACCCCCGTGAGGTGGCCGAGAGCATCGGTGACGGCGGCGCCGCGCTCCTCAAGAAGACCGTCACCGAGGCCGTCAACGAACACCTGGCCCCGCTGCGCGCCCGCCGCACCGCACTCGCCGCCGACCCCGGGTACGTCCGCCGGGTGCTGCGCGAGGGCAACGAACGCGCCGCCGCCGTCGCCGACACCACCCTGGACCGCGTCCGGTCCGCGATGGGCATGGCCTCCTGATGCCCGCGTCCGGCGGAGGAGGCACCGGCGGGGGCGGGGGCTCCGACCGTGGTGGGCGCGAGGGCTCCCGTACCGCCGGCCCGTCCTGGGTGCGGGAGGCACTGCGGCCGCGCCCGGTGCCGGTGGACCGCGGGCTGGTGCTGCGCGGCGCCGTCGGCATGCTCGTCCTCCTGGCGGTGGGGCAGCTCGCCGGGCGGCCGGTCGCCGGGGCGGCGGCCGGGCTCGGCGCCTACGGCGCGGCCATGGACGACGGGGCCGCGCCGTAGGCGCCGCCGGGCCCTGGTCCTGCTGCTGCCCCAGCTCGGCGGTGCGGTCGGACTGGCCCTGGGCCGGGTCGTGGCGGGCACCGGCTGGGCCGAGGTGCTGCTGGTCGCAGCGGTGGCCGGCGTCTCGGGGCTCCTGGCGGGCCTGGGCCGGACCGGCGCCGCGGCCGGTCTCGTCTGGCTCCTCGCGACCGCCATGGGCATCGGCCTGCCGACGGACACCCCCTGGTGGCAGTACCCGCTGCTGTTCCTCCTCGGCGGCCTCCCCCTGATCCTGCTCTCCCTCACGGACGCCCTCCGCGACCGGCACCGCGGCGAACGCACGGCCGTCGCGACCGCCTACCGGGCCGCGGCCGACCTCCTCACGGCGGACGAACTCCTCACGGCGGCGGGGCTGGCTCCGGCACGGGCAGAGGCCCGGTCGGCGGTGACGGCGGCCATGGACCGGGCCCACGAGACCCTGTTGGTCCACCGGATCCGACCACCCCGGCCGGGCAGCGCCTCCGCCCCCCGCCTCCAGAGGCTCGACGAGCTCGTGGGGCTTCTCGCGGTGGCGCCGCTCGCTCCCCGCGTGCCCCCGGCCGTGACGGACCGGTACGCCGACCTCCTGCGGTGCTCCGCCGACCTGATCGAGACGGGCTCCGAGGCCCCGCTCCCCCACCCGGGCCCGCCGCCCGTCGCGACGGCCTCCGGCCCCGAGGAGCGGGCCCTGTACACCGCCCTGCTCGCGCTCCACACCGAATGCGGCGGCGTCCCACCGACAGCGACCGAAGCGACCCAAGCGACCGAACCCGCGATATCGAACGGCGAGACGGAGGACACGGAAGCGACCCACCCGACGACAGCGACCGGAGCGACCGGAGCGACCGGAGCGACCGACGATGCTGACACGGCTACGGGCGGAGTGGCCGGGGGAAGCGGGGCGTCGGCCGGGGCATCCCACCCCCACGGGGCCCGACACGGGTCCCCCACTGGACCCGACTGCCGATCGCTACCGGAGTCCCCCGGCGGATCCGGGAGGCGGTCCGTCGTGTCCGCGCGGACCGGCCCGTCCGCCGCGAGGCGCTCCGGCCGGTCGTCTGTGTCGGCGCCGCACAGACGTTGGCCTCCGGCACGGGCCTCCCGCACGGCGGCTGGCTGGTGCTGACCGTGGTGCTGGTCGTGCGGCCCGACCTCGGGACCGTACCGGCGCGACTCCTGCTCCGCGCCGTCGGCACCTTCAGCGGTGTGCTCCCGGGGATGCTCGTCCTCGCCACGGTGCCGCCGGGCTGGGGTCGGATCCTGGCCGTGGTGGGCTTCACCGCACTGCTCCAGGCGTACGGCCGACGCTCGTACGCCCCTCCAGACCCTCCTGCTCACGCCCGTGATGCTGCTGCTGTCCGACCCGCTCGGCACGGGCGGCGCCGCGGTACCGGCGGCGCGGCTGCTCGCCACCCTGCTGGGCTGCGCCCTGGCCTTCGTCCTCGGCTACCCGCTGTGGCCCGAGGACCTGCGCGGGCGGATCCCGCACCGGCTGGCCACTCTCTGCGAGGACCTCGCGACCTACGCCGAACTCGCCGCCGCGGGACCCCCCGACCTCCCCGGCTCGGCGGGCCACGCGTTGCGCCGGAAGGCGCACCGGCAGTCGGCGCTGGTGCGCGCGGAACTGCAACGGCGCCGTACCGATCCCCGGCACCGGTCGGCACTGGTCGGCTGGACCCGGGAGCTGGAGCGGTGCGAGGAGCTCACCGAACGGCTCACCGGCCGGTACGCGCTCCCGACGGATCCCTCCGAGAGCCCCACCGGCACCCCGGGGACGAGCCCCGCCCCCGCCCCCGCTTCCGACTCGGTCTCCGCCTCCGCCACGGCTCGGGACCTGCGCGAACGGGCCCGTGCCCTGCGGGCGGCTCAGCCCAGGGAGCGGTGAAGGAACTCCCCGTCCAGCGCGATCAGGTGACGGCCGTGGACGGTCCCCGTGAGGTGGGTGTCGAAGGAGCCGACCAGGTCGAGGGCGCCGTCCGTGACCCGGTAGGTGCCCTCGATCGGGGCGATCTTGAACTGCGGGCAGGGTTGCCCGCTCCCGCAGACGAAGCCGGGCACGAGCGTGAAGCGGCCGTCGGCCGTGAGCGTCAACTCCCGCACGTAGCGCGTGATCCCGGCGTCGCGCGGCACCGCGAACCCCTCCCACCGCCCGGCCACGGACGCCTGCTCGACGGACGGCGCCGGGGCCACCGGGGCGGGGAGGGCCCGGGCACCGCTCGGGGCCGATTCGGCCGTGGGGAGCGGGAGCGGGGCGGCGGGTGCGGCGGCCGCCGCGCCGGTCGTCCCCGTCACCGCGGCGACGGCGAGCCCCAGGACCAACGCCGTGGCGGCCGTGCCCAGCGGGGCGGTGGCCCGGCGGGCGGCGCCCCTGCGGGGCTCGTTCTTCAACGTGAACTTCATGGCGCCAGCCTCCCGGCCGCCCCGACCCGTCGTGCGCAGGCCACGCCCGACTCACCCGAACGGGGGTCTCCGGGGGGAGCGTTCACTTGCCGGCCGCGTCCTCGTCGAGGGTGTGCTTGACCAGGGCGTTGGCGTGTCCGTGCCCCAGACCGTGCTCGGTCTTGAGCCAGGCGACCAGCTCCATGTGCTTGGTCAGGGGCGAGGCCCGGATCAGCTCCTTCCACTCGGCGATCGGTCGGCCGTACTTCTTCTCGATCGAGGGGAAGTAGCTCGCGGGGCCCTTCACGGCTTCGGTCATGACGGTGGTGTCCTTCCCTCGGATCGGATCGCGTCCGATCGGTCTCTGTGTCGGCGGAGCGGTGCCCGCCGGTGCGTTCAAGTGCGTTCAGGTGCGTTCACGGCCCGAAGCCCTTCGGTTGTGTCAGCCGCTCCAGCTGACACAGGTGCTTCAGCTGGAGCAGGTGACCGCGCGTCTCAACTGCTGTGATTCTGACGGTCGCCTGTGACAACGGGGGTCCCCCGACCGATCCGGGCCGCGACGGCCGCGAGCCAGAGGAGTCCGAGCGCGGCCCCGGACGCGAAGGCGAGGACGCTGCCGGCGGAGCCGACGAATCCCGCGAGGACCCCGGCGGGAACGATCCGGCAGCCCCGCGCCCAGCCCCGCGCCCCGGCCGCCGCGAAGTGCCGGGCGAGGACCAGGAACGCGGCGCACAGGGCCAGGTATCCGACCATCCCCGCGAGCATGTGGAGCATCCCCTCCGTGCTCATCGAGGGGACCCGCTCCTCGGGGGCCCCGGCCGGGAATCCGGCTCCCGGGTCCGCGTCGAAGACGGCGGCGGCCAGGCAGCTGATCCCGAAGAGGCCGACCAGGCGGGGAGCCCAGGTGCCGCCGGGGCCGTCCCGCAGCGCCTGCCGGAGCCCCGCCGCCCCGGCGAGGACGAGCGCGGCGGTCAGCACGAACACGGTCCGCTGGATCCAGCCCCCTTCACCGAGGCTCAGCTGGCTGAAGGCGTTCCGCGTGAAGTCGTAGCCCTCGCGCAGGATCCCCTGCGTGATGCCCGCGGCCAGGAAGAAGGGCCCGGCGAGGACGGCCCCGCCGAGCAGCCGCGCCCGCCCCACGGCGCCCCGACTCAGCGCGCGCGTGGCGGTGGGGGCGGTCGGGGCAGCGGCGATCGTGGTGCCGGTCTTGGTCGTGGCCGTGGTCGGGGTGGTGGTCGCGGTCTGGGGACGGGAGTCGGTACGGGTCATGGCTGCCTGCTCTTCCTCGGCCGGACGGCCTCGCTGTCGGACGAACGGATCGCTGGGAATCCACGTGCGGAACGCCGGAGCATCGGAACTAGACGGTGTAGTACTGCTCTGCGCCGAGGAGTACAGTACGCAGAGGAGAACTAGACTGTCCAGTACTACTCTTGGGAGGCGACATGACCACGGCGGAACCGACGGCGGGCACCGGAACGGGACCGGGGCCGGGCACCGGGCCGGGCCCCACGGCGGCGTCGGAGCGGCACCGGGCACCACAGACACGGCAGGGTTCACAAGCACCACAGGCACCACAGGCTTCGCAGGCACCACGGGAGACCGGCCGGTCGGCGCTCAAGCGGCGGGCCATCATGGAGGCCGCGACCGGGGCCTTCCTGGAGAAGGGCTACTCCGGCACGAGCATGGACGACATCGCGAAACTGGCCGCGGTCTCCAAGCAGACGGTCTACAAGCACTTCGCGGACAAGGAGAAGCTCTTCGCGGAGATCGTCCTCGCCACCACCGACCGCATCGACGGCACCGTCGAACTGGTCGCGGCCGTGCCCGCCGACGCCGAGACCCTGGAGGAGAACCTCACCCGGCTCGCCCGGGGCTTCCTGGAGGCCCTCACCCAGCCGCAGGTGCTCCGGCTCCGCCGCCTGGTCATCGCCAACGCCGACGCCTTCCCCGCACTGGGCGCCGAATGGTACGAACAGGGGTTCGAGCGGGTGCTCGCCACCCTCGCCGAATCCTTCGCCCACCTCACCGAACAGGGCCTGCTGCGCTGCCCCGACCCCCTGATGGCCGCCCACCACTTCTCGGGCCTGCTGCTCTGGATCCCCGTGAACAAGGCCATGTTCCACGGCGGCCCCCGGCACACCCCCGCCGACCTCGACCACTACGCCGTCACGGGCGTCCGCACCTTCCTCGCCGCCTACCGCTGACCGGCACGGGTAGCCCCGCGCCCTCCGGGTACAACACCCGGAGGGCGAGCGGCAGTTCGATATCCATCGAGGGGGCGGCGCCATGACCGGGAACTCCAGGGCCGAGGGCACGATGACCGGGGGCACCACCGCGGTGCTCGTCTTCCGGCCGATCC
Source organism: Streptomyces sp. NPDC097619 (assembly GCF_040302735.1). NCBI lineage: Bacteria > Bacillati > Actinomycetota > Actinomycetes > Kitasatosporales > Streptomycetaceae > Streptomyces > Streptomyces sp. NPDC097619. Next base: position 27,925 of record NZ_JBEOSD010000034.1, read on the forward strand.
GCAGCATCGAGGTGGTCAGCTATCTGGGCCTGCCGATGGCGGCCGCCCTGGGCATGGTCGCCCTCCAGCTGCCCCCGGCGGACCGGACCTCCGCGGGGATCGCCGCAGCGGTCTTCGTCGTCCTCGGCTCCGTGCTGCTGGCCGGACTCGTCCGCCCCCTCCGGCTGACGGCCGGACCCGACGGGCTCGAACTGCGGCTGCCCTGCTGGCCGAAACCCGTCCGCCTGCCCTGGGCGCAGGTGGAAGGGGTGGTGCTCACCCGGGTCCGCCTCGGCCTGTTCACCCATCCCGTGCTCGCCCTGCGGCTGTCGGGGCGCCCCACCGGCCTGCCACGGGTCTCCGGGCCCCGCTGGAGCTGGCGCCAGCTGGCCCGGTTCTTCGGGGAGGACCCGCGCCGCCCCGGCCTGGTCCTCATCGGCCGCTTCGACCAGCAGGAATGCCGGGCCCTGCTCAGCGCGGCCCGGACCCGCAAACCCCCCGTACGGGTCACCGAGCAGCGCTCCTGACGGGCCCGGCGCCTCACCCGCGATCAGCCCGGCGCCCCGCCTCCGATCGGCTCCGCGGCCCGCACCGATCCACACGGCGACGGCCGGAACCGATCGGCCGCCGGGCGCCGGCAGTGACGGGCCCGGCGCGGTCCTCGTTGAGGAGACGTGACTCTTCAGGGGGCGGTCTGGCGCGAAGGTTCGGATGGGGGAGCCCGTCCGTTCCCCGGCGCGGCGCCCGTGCTCTCGCCCAGGATGGTTCCGTCATGACGGCGCGCGTCCTCCTCCGGCCCTCGTCCGCTCCCGCCCGTACGCCCGCGGTGTCCGGGAGCGGGGCGGCGCGCGCCGCCTCGTTCGCCGTCCTCGCCACGGCGCTCGCGGCAGCGGGCAACCACCTGGCCTTCGCCGGGACCCTCACCGCCACCGCCCTCCTGATCGCCGTGCCCGCACTGTTCGCCCTGGCCCTGCCACGGGCCCGGCGGGCCCGCTCGCTCCGCACCGACCTCGCCGTCATGGTGCTCGCTCAGGCGGCGGCCTCCTGGTGGTTCGGGCACCTCGGCGAGGACCCGACGGACCCGGCCGGCGCCGGGCACGACGGCCCGCGCGCCCTCCTCTACTGCGCGCTGACCCTGCTGGTCGGTTGGACCCTGCACACCGCCGACCTGGCGCTCTCGCGGATCGGCAGTGCCGTGCAGGAACGGCTGGGTTCCCTGGCCCCGGGCCTGCGCCGGCTGCTCGCCCGGTGCCCGGCCCCGTGGGGAACGCGCGACCCCCGCCCCGCCCCCGGCCCCCGCAGACGCCACCGGACGGGCCGGGGCCCCGCCCCGCACGAGGTCATCCTGGCCGACACCGTGATCCGCCGCGGCCCACCGAAGCCACTGCCCAGGACGGTGCCCGAGCCGACACCGGTGCCGGGACCCCCTTCCCGCTCAACGCCCTTCCGCCCCTCCCCCACACCCTCCACCTCCCCCTCCCCTTCGCTCCGCCGCCGCCCGCTGTCGCCCGCCCGGGCCACGCCCGGCGCCGCGGCGGCCGCGGGGTCCTGACCGGACCCGCGCCCCCACGCCCCTCGGGGGCGCCCGTTCCGCACCGCAGCCCGTACGACCGATCCGTCGGACGGCACCCGGCGGACCCGACGGGAGCCGGGCGCGCGTCCCGCCACCGGCCCCGTACGCGATCCGACGAACCTGGAGCCCGACGTGACCGTTCAGCGCATCGACGCGATCCACCCCGCCGACCTGAGCCGGGCCGACCTGGAACTGTGGGGTGAGCTGCGGGACAGCACCGCGCCGGTCGCCAATCCCTTCATGAGCCCGGAGTTCTGCCAGGCCGTCGGCCGGGTCAGGCCCGGGGCCCGGGTGGCCGTGGTCCGCCAGGGCCGGGAGCCCGTCGGCTTCTTCCCGTACGAGCGCGGCCGGTGGGGCCGCGGCCGGGCCATCGGGCTGGGCGTCTCCGACTGCCAGGGCGCCGTGCTCCGCCCCGGAGTGTCCGTCGATCCGCACGAACTGCTGCGCGCGAGTTCCCTGTCGGTCTGGGAGTTCAACCACCTGGAGAGCGGCCAGGAGCTGTTCCTGCCCTACGCCACCGGCGGGTTCGCCTCCCCCGTCATCGACCTCACCGGCGGCTACGCGCACTACGAGGGGCTGCTCCGGGCCGGGTCCCGCAAGTTCCTCAAGACGGCCCTGGCCCAGGAACGGCGCCTGGCCCGGACCGTGGGCCCGCTCCGGTTCGTCTTCGGCGACCAGGACTCGGCGGCCCTGCGCACCCTGATGACCTGGAAGTCGGCCCAGTACCGCCGCACCGGTCGCCGCGACCGCTTCGCGCAGGACTGGATCAACCATCTGGTGCGGCTGCTGTCCGACACCCGCTCCCCCGCCTGCTCGGGGCTGCTCTCCACCCTCTACGCGGGGGACCGGCTCGTCGCCGCCCACTTCGGTCTGCGGTCGCGGACCGTGCTCTCCTGCTGGTTCCCGTCCTACGACCGCGCCTTCGCCTCGTACTCCCCCGGCCGCCTGCTCTACCTGCGGATGGCGGAGGCCGCGGCGGGGACGGGCATCGAGATGCTCGACCTGGGTCGGGGCGACGCCGTCTACAAGGACGCCCTGAAGACGCGGGACCTGACGGTGTACGAGGGGGCCGTGCTGCGCCCCCGGCCGGGCGCGGCCCTGCACTGGCTCCGCAACGAACCGGTCCGCGCCGCCCGCCGCTTCGTCCGCGAACAGCCCCGCCTGAAGGGCGCGGCCGTCCGGACCCTGGAGACCGTGGGCCGTCTCCGTTCGCGCCGCACCTGACGGAAGCCGAGCGGACGGACGCGCGCGACGTCACCGCCCGGCGGCCCGCCGGGCGGCCCGGGGCGTACGGAACCGGATCCGTGCGGGTCGGCGTCCCTCCACTCGCCCACATGATCGACTGCCCCGGAGGACCGCCCATGACCGGCACGGCCGCCCGATACCTCTATCTCACCCGCCACGGCGAGGCGTCGGCGGACGAGAGCGAGCTGACGGCCGCCGGTCGCCGGCAGGCCGCCCTCCTCGGGGAGCGGCTGCGGGGCGTCCCGCTGACGGCGATCCACCACGGGCCGCTGCCGCGCGCCGAGCAGACCGCGCGGCTGGTCGGGGAACGGCTCGACGGGGTCCCCGTGCTCCGCTCCGACGCGGCCGGCGACTACGTCCCCTACGTGCCCGCCCGCGAGGAGCTGCCCCCGGAGAGCGCCGACGCGTTCCTCGGGTTCCTGGAGCAGTTCCCGGCCGAGGAGCGCGCGGCGGGGCCCGGGCTCGCGGCGGAGGCGGTCGCCGCCTTCACCGGGCCCGTCCCCGGAGACGAGCCGCGCCACGAACTCGTCGTCACCCACAACTTCCTGGTGGGCTGGCTGGTCCGGGCCGCCCTCGACGCGCCGCGGTGGCGGTGGATGGGCATCAACCACGCCAACGCGGCCCTCACCGTCATCCGCTACGCGCCCGGGCGCCCGCCGGCGGTCCTGCTCTTCAACGACACCGGTCACCTGCCCACCGAGCTCCGCTGGACCGGCTTCCCGCCGGAACTCCACGTCTGAGGGCGGGAGCACCAGGTCCGGGAGCAGGCGACCCGGGGCCCGCGCGGACGGCTCCGCGATTCGACTCCGGCGATTCGACTCCGTCGGTTCGACTCCGGGATTGGCCTTCGAGGGCCGGGACACCGTCCCGAAAAACCTTCGCCGGGACGGCAACCTCGGGCCGTCCCGCGCGTCGTGCGGGGGTGAGGGGCGCGTACCGGCGCCCCCTGAACCCCGGGAGACCCCCTGTGAACCACCCCAAGCGCGCGGCGCTCACCGCGGTGGCGGCCACCGCCCTGGCCTCGGCGGCCCTGCTGGCCGGGCCAGTCGCTGCCGCCGGGGCCGCCCCGGTGGCCCCCCGACCGGCCGTCGCGCCCGCGGACCGGCCCGCCCCGGCGGCAGCCGTACCCGTCGCCGCACCGGCCGCCGTCGCGGCTCCCGCTCCGGGCTCCGGGCCCGTCCCCGCCGCCGCCCCCGTCTCCTCCACCGCGCCGGCGCCCGCGCCCGCCACCGGCGTCGTCGCGAGCCCCGCCCCCACCGACCCGCCGGCGGCGCCCTCCGCCGTACCCGCCATCCCCGGTCCGGCCACCCCCGCACCCAGCACCTCGGCCGTCCCGGAGGGTTCCGCCGCGCCCACCGCCCCCGCGCCCGCGCAGTCCCCGACCCCCGCCGCCGAAGCACCCGCCCCCTCCGCCTCCCCCGAGCTCGCGCATACTGGCTCGGACGGCCGGACCGCGCTGCTCGGTGCCTCGGCCGCCGCGCTCCTCGCTCTCGGGGCCGCCGTCCTGCTGCTCGTACGGCGCCGCGCCCGCGGCTGACGTGCCCACCGCCCCCGATCCGAGGATCCACGTGCTCCGCCCCGCCCTGCCGTTCGCCCCGGCCGTATCCGGCACCGCCCGGATACGGCCGGGCGGCGGCCCCGGCGCGCTCACCGCGCTCCGCACCCTCCTCCGCGGGCTCCTGGACCGGGCCCCGGCCGCCCGCGCCCTGCCCGCGGCCCGCACCGCCCCCGGCAGCCCAGGCATCCCCGCCACCCCCGCCGCGCGGGTGGCCGCCGCCGGCCCGTGGGCGTCACCGGTCCCGGACCCGTACCGGCTCCGGACGGGCGGCCACGACACCGCGAAGGGCACCGCCCCGGACCCGACCGAATCGACCGGGTCGACCGGAACACCCGGAGCGCCACCCGACCCGCACGGCTCGCCCCCCGCGCCCGGGAGGCCCACCGTCACCGACTTGTACGCGGCGCACCGGCTGCCGATGGTGCGCCTCGCGGTGCTGCTCGTGGACGACCTGGCCACGGCCGAGGACGTGGTCCAGGACGCCTTCACCGCCCTCTACCGACGCCACGGCGAGCGGATCACCGAGGTCGACAACGCCCTCGGCTACCTGCGGACCGCCGTGGTCAACACCGCCCGCTCCGTCCTGCGCCGCCGCCGCACCGCCCGTGCCTGGATCCCGCCCGTGGAACCGCCGGCGGCCTCCGCCGAGGAGACGGTCGTGCTCGGCGAGGAGCACCGCGAGGTCCTCGCCGCCCTCCGCGGGCTGAGCCCGCGCCGCCGCCAAGTCCTGGTGCTGCGCTACTGGTCCGGACTGAGCGAGGCCCAGATCGCCGACACCCTCGGCATCAGCCGCGGGGCCGTCAAGTCCCACGCGAGCCGCGGCCTCGCCGCACTGGAACGGATGCTGGCAGGAGACCCCGCATGACCACCCCCGAAGACCCCGCCGACCGCCCCGGTTCCACCGAACAACGCCTGCGCGCCGCCCTGTCGGCCCGCGCCGACGCCGTGACCGCGCGGGACCTGCGGCCGGCCCGGCCCCCGCACGCCCGCGCCGGGCACGTCGGGCGGACCGGTCCGCTGCGCCGCCTCCGCGCCCTGCTGCCCGTACCGGCCCTCGCGGGCCTGGCCGCGACGGCCGTCGCGCTCACCGGGTACCTCGTGCTGTCCTCCGGCCCCTCCGACGGCACGGACCCGCTGCCGCCCCGACCCGTGCCCCCGGCCGCCAGCCCCGACGGCACCCCCGCACCGACCGACGGCCGCTCCCCGGCCCCGTCCGCGACACCTTCCGGGAGCCCGTTCCCGACCCCGCCCCGGTCGACCGTCTCCCCGTCGGCCGAGGCGTCCCCCGCCCCGTCCGCCAGCACCACCCCGCAGACCCCGAACAGCGCGCAGCCGCCGAGCGCGCCGGCCGCCCCGGAGGGCCCGGAATCCCCACCGAGCAGCGCCGCGACCCCGTAGCCCTCCGGCAGTCCCGGTGCCGGCCCCGGTCCGAGCTGATCGGGGCCCTCCGCTCCGGCGCCGATCCCGTGCGACGGAACGTGGACCGTTCGTGGACGGAACCATGACCTTCGTGTCCTGGGTCCGTAACGGAGGTCCGGTGACAGGAATGTCAGCGATACGCAGGGGCAGAACGCAACGGTCGGCGCGCCGTCCCGCACCACCGCACCACCGGACCGCCGCATTCCGCACCGTCGCATCTCCACATCCCTGCTCCGCCCGCTCGGCCGCCGGCCCGTCCGGCCCGGCCACGTCGCCCACGGGGGCCCGCCATGCACGCCACGCACACCACCGGAAGAGTCCGTACCCGCACCACCAAGGCCCTGGGGGCGGCGGTCTGCGCCGTCCTGCTCGCCACCGCCGTCACCGGCTGCCAGTCCGGCTCCAAGGGCGACGACGCCAAGGGCCCCAGGTCCTCGGCGGGGGCGAGCAGCGCGGGTTCCGGCACGGGGACCGGCTCTCCGGGCGACCCGACGCCCGAGCCCACCGGCGGTGCCTCCGAGCCGCCCGCCCCGGACCCGGTGCCGAGCGCCCCCGGCACCGGCCCGGCCCCCACCAAGAAGCCCGGCGGCACCGGGACCCCGCTCGCCTGCAACGACAACGACCTGTCCATCGACACCTCGGTCTGGCGCCAGGACTCCGGCCGGCACCTCCTCGTCACCGCCACCAACTTCACCGACAAGCCCTGCACCCTCTACCACCACCCGTACGTCGGCTTCGGTGCGGTGATCGAGGGCCCGCTGCCCGTGGCCGGTCCCCGGCCGCGGGCGATCGCCACCATCGGCCCCCGACAGAAGGCCTACGCGGGGGTGTTCCTCTTCGAGGGCGGCGAGAAGACGGTGGCGGTGGAAGCCATCTCCCTCGGCTACCAGGACCACGCCTTCGGCAGCAACAAGGACGTCGGGTGGCTCGACAGCGCCTTCCCGAAGGAGATCGGCTCCCTCAACGTCGGCCGCGACGCCCGCGTCACCTACTGGCACCTCGACCGCGGCACCATCGAGGACATCCTCTTCCGCTCCGGCCTCGGCTAGGACGGGCTCGGTCGGGACGGGCTCGGCGGCGATGTCAGTGGCGGGTCGTACGATCCGGGCATGCGAGCCTCAGGAACGTTCGACGTCGCCGAGTTCACCCCGACCACGCTGCCGCGTCCCGCGATCGAAACGGCGCTGCCCGTCGGTGTCGCCACGATGGAGAAGCGGTACGCGGGCGAGATCACCGGGCGCTCCGCGACGGTGTTCACCTCCGCGTACGACCAGGCGGCCGGCGCCGGCACCTATCTGGCGATGGAGTCCTTCGAGGGCTCGCTCCAGGGCCGGGCCGGCGCCTTCAACTTCGCGCATTCGGGCACCTCTTCCGGCACCGCCCGCGCGATCGACTTGTTCGTCATCGTGCCCGCCAGCGGCACCGGAGAGCTCGCCGGGATCTCCGGCAGCGGCGGGATCACCGTCGAGCCGGACGGCACGCACCGCATCTGGTTCGACTACGAGCTCGACCGGTAGCCGGGACCGCCACACCACGGGAGCCGGCTCGGTGGTGGTTCAGGCGCTGTCCAGGCCGTCGACCAGACGGTCGAGGAAGCGGGTGAAGGTGGCTTCCGGCGTGAGGGGGCGCCCGGGGGCCGCCAGGGCTTCGGCGAGCTCCGGGTGGCGGCCGTCTCCGGCGACGGCCGTGAGGTAGCGGAGCTCGGCGGCGGCCCGCTCGGGTGCGGCGGAGACCGCCGCTTGGGCGATCTCGTGGCCGACGTGCCCGGCCACGAAGGCCGTGAGCTGTGCGAAGACCTCCAGCTTGGCCGCACCGTCCAGACCGGTGGGGCGCAGCACGGCGAGGGCCCGTTCCAGGAAGGCCAGGGTGTGGGGGCCGGGGGTCCGGCGCACGGTCAGGGCCGCCGGCAGCCACGGGTGCCGCAGCATGTGGGCGCGTTGGAGGCGGGCGATCTCCTTCAGGTCGGCCCGCCAGTCACCGGTGGGCGCGTGTGCGGTGGGCAGTTCGCCGGTGACGTGATCGACCATCAGCTCCAGCAGCGTCTCCTTGTCGGGGGCGTAGCTGTAGAGCGACATCGCGCCGGCTCCGACGGCCGCCGCGACCCTGCGGATGGTGACGGCTTCCAGCCCCTCCGCGTCGGCCAGCGCGACGGCCGCCGCCGTGATCGTCTCGCGGCTGTGGGCGGGCTTGCGGCCCTTGCGGGGCCGGTCGGTCCGGAGCCAGAGCCGCTCCGGGTCGACGCCCGGGGCGCCGGCTTCCCCTGTACCGGGCATCGTCCCCGCTCCGCTCCTGATCGAGGGTCCTTGTCGGTCCCATCCAAGCATCCTCTATTCTCGTACATCGTACGGATAAAGAGGAGGGGAACGATGACTTCACGCACGCACGCTCCTGGACCGACCTCGCCCCGACGGCCCCGGACCCCGCCGCCGGGCCGACCGACGGCGGCCGCCCGCCTGATGAGGGCGAGCTGGCGGGGCCTCCCGGCCAAGCGGTACGACGTGGGCCGGGAAGCCGGCCTGCCGGTCCCGGCGGCCGACGGAAGCACCCTGCTCACGGACCACTACTTCCCGCGCGCCGAGGGCGAGTTCCCCACCCTCCTCGTGCGCTCGCCGTACGGCAGGGGCCTCCCGTGGGCACCCATGTACGGCACGCTCTTCGCCGAACAGGGCTTCCACGTCGTGCTCCAGAGCTGTCGCGGCACCGGAGGCTCCGGCGGGGAGTTCGACCTGTGGCGGAACGAGGCCGCCGACGGGCGGGCCACCGTCCGCTGGCTGCGCGAGCAGAGCTGGTTCGACGGCTCGCTCGGGACCATCGGCCCCAGCTACCTCGGCTACGTGCAGTGGGCCCTCGCCACGGACCCGCCCCCGGAACTCAAGGCGATGGTGGTGCAGGTGGGACTGCACGACCCGCACGCCCTGTTCCACGCGGGCGGTGCCTTCCACCTGGAGAACGCCCTCGTGGTCGGGGTGGGCATGACCCACCAGCACCGGGGGGCGGTGCCGTTCGTGCGGGCGGCCCTGCGGTTGCGCCGGCGGCTGCGGCACCTCGTCGGCGGCGCGGAGCCCCTGCGCGGGGCGCGGACGACCGCCCTGGTCGGTGACGTGCCCTGGCTGGACGGGGTGATGGCGCACCCGGACGCCGAGGACCCCTACTGGGACGGCGCCTCCCTGGCGGCTGCGGTCGACCGCACGACCGTCCCGACCGCCCTGATCACCGGCCGGTACGACGTGCTGGCGGAGCAGACCTTCGAGCAGTACCGGCGGCTGCGGGCGGCCGACTGCCCGACCTCTCTGCTCGTCGGCCCCTGGACGCACACCTCCGCCCTGCAACAGGGCTGGCCCGAGGTGTTCGCCGACAGCCTCGCCTGGCTCCGCGCCCACCTGTGCGGGGATCCCTCGGGCCTGCGGCCCACCCGGGTCCGGGTGCACGTCGGCGGTGCGGACGCCTGGCGGGACCTCGACGACTGGTCGACGCCTCCGACGGACACCCTCCGCTGGTACCCCACCGCCGAACGGCACCTCATCCGGCAGGCCCCCTCGGGCGGCGGGCCACTGCTGTCCTTCCGGTACGACCCGGCGGACCCCACGCCCTCCGTGGGCGGCCCGCTCCTCTCCCCCGGGGCCGGTGCCCGCGACAACGGCCGTTTGGAGGCGCGGGAGGACGTGCTGACCTTCACCGGACCCCCGCTGGCGGAGGCCGTGGACGTGCTCGGCCCGGTCTCGGCGCGGTTGAGCGTCGCCACCGACACCGGTCACGCCGACGTGTTCGCCCGCCTGTGCGACGTGGACCCGCGCGGCCGCTCCGTCAACGTCTGCGACGGGCTGGTCCGGCTCCGCACGGACGGTGCGGAACCCGCGCGGACCACCGTCGCGATGGGGCACGCGGCCCACCGCTTCGAGGCCGGACACCGCATCCGCTGGCAGCTCAGCGGCGGCGCCCACCCCCGCTACGCCCGCGGCCCCGGCACGGGAGGGTCGCCCCTGGACGCCACCGCCTTCACCCCGGTGCGCCTCACGCTCCACGCGTACTCGGCCCTGATCCTCCCCGTCCCCGGCGCCCCCTCTCCCCCTCCCCCGGCGTCCGGCTCCCTTCCGGTGGCCTGACGGCGCTCCGGTCGTCCCGTCCCGGCCCGGTCCGTCGCGCCCGATGCGCTCGATGCGCGCGCGGCCCCGGCTCGTCCCCCTCCGAGGAGAAGGGGAACGAACCGGGGCCTTCTGGCGTCGTGGTGCGGTCGATCAGTCGATCAGTCGTTCAGCGGTTCGGGGTCAGAAGACCGTGGTGACCTTCACCTTGTCGAAGGCCGACGCCGCGTGGAGGCTGAAGTAGCGGTAGCCGGGCTCCGGGTTCGTGATGGTGAGGGTCTCGGCGTTCGTCGTCTTCACCGAGCTCTGGGTGTGCGCGGTGGTGGTGGCCCAGGTGGCCGGGTTGTAGTAGAGGTCGGCGTTGCCCGTGCCGCCCGCGACGGTGATCTTGAGCTCGGTGGTGCCGGCGGGGACGTCGACCCAGAAGTAGCGGTAGTCACCGGCGGCGGCCTTGACGCCGGTCCGGTAGCAGTTGGCCGCCATGGCCTGGGTGTTCGGGTCGGTGCACGCGGTCAGCGGCTTCGCGAGCTTGGTGGTGATCTTGACGCCGGTGAAGCTCTTGGCCCCGTACAGGCTGAGGTAGACGTAGCCGGCCTTGGGGTTCTTGATGGTGAGGGTCTCGGCGTTGCCGGACTTCACCGAGCGCTGGGTGTAGGCACTGGTGGTGGCCCAGCTGTCGGGGTTGTAGTAGAGGTCGGCGTTGCCCGTGCCGCCCGCGACGGTGACCTCCAGGGAGGGGGTGCCGGCCGGGACGTCGATGAAGAAGTAGGCGTAGTTGCCCGCGGTGGCGGCGACGCCGGAGCGGGAGCAGTTGTCGCCGAGGACCCGGGTGTCGGGGTCGGTGCACTCGCCGGGGACGGGGGCGGTGGCCACGGTCACCGGCTTGGTGGTGGTGGCGGTGGCGCCCTTGTTGTCGGTGACCGTCAGGCGGACGGTGTAGGTGCCGGCGGCCGTGTAGGTCTTCGCCGGGTTGGCGGCGGTGGAGGTGGTGCCGTCACCGAAGTCCCAGGCGCGGGAGGCGATGGTGCCGTCGGCGTCGGTGGAGGTGTCGGTGAAGGCGGCGGCCAGGCCGTTCACCGTGTGGGTGAAGCCGGCGACGGGGGCCTGGTTGGTGGGCGGGTTGGTGCTGCCGCCCCCGCAGTCACCCGCGGCGCACTTGGCGAGCCAGGCGGCGAAGTCGGCGTCGTAGCGGGTGCCGATGGTGGAGGTGAGCAGGGTGCGGGCGGCCGTCCAGTTGCCCGTGCGGTAGTGGCCGAGCAGGGTGGTGACGTCCTGCGGGTGCGACTGGATCATGTAGCGGACCGCGAGGTAGCCCCAGCGGTAGACCCGGTCGGAGTCGGAGTTGTCGTAGGTGGTGTCGAAGAGGGTGCTGAGCTTGTACGTGTTCTTGGCGGCCTCGGCGATGGCACGGTCGTTGACCACGTTGAGGTAGTGGTAGGAGACGTACTCGGCGGAGCCCTCGACCCACATCACGGTGGGGGTCTTCATGCCCTCGTTGAAGTCGCCGTACATGTTGTAGCGGCCGTCGAGGTAGTGGGTGTACTCGTGGTTGAGGTTCCAGATCTGGAAGGTCGGCCGGACCCACTCCGCCTCGTAGGCGATGAAGCGCGGCAGGTTCCCGGCGGTGGCCGGGTTGCCCTCCAGGTACATGCCGCCGTTGTCGGTGCTGATGCCGAAGATGGTGCCGGCGTAGGTCTGGTAGTCGGCGCTGGACTCGAACACGACCATTTCGAGGGTCGTGTTGTTGTCGTTGGCGACCGGGCCGCTGTCCTTCATCACGTTGTGGAAGTAGGCGTCCTGGTTGGCGACGCTGGTGCAGGTGGCGGACAGCTCGGAGGCGGCCATCTGCTGCGCGACGATCTTCAGGGACGGGCTGCAGGTGTGCTTGACGGTCAGGACGGCGTCCTTGACCCGCTGCGGCAGGTTGCAGGTGTTGTAGTAGGCGCAGTTGTCGGCGTCGTACTCGGTGGTCATGTCGGCGAGCGGCACCCACAGCTGGCCGCCGGGGCCGGTGATCGAGCCGCCGTCGAGGAGCTGCTTGACCAGCGGGCGCACGGTGGGCTTGAGCGCGGTGTGCTGGAGGAAGCGGCCCAGCTCGCGGCCCGCGTTGGCGGCGAGGTACGACTTCGAGGTGCCGAGCAGGTCCTTGTGGGTGACGGCGAAGTCGCGCAGGACGGTCAGCACGCTCGGGTCGGCCTGCACGGCCGGGAGGAACTCGGCGGTCTGGTGGCCGCGGAAGAGGATCGTGTACGTGTTGTTGACGGCGGCGGTCATGGACCAGGACGCGTCGTAGGAGGAGTTGTAGGCGGTCAGGAGCCGCTTGACCACGTCGAGGTAGCGGGCGTTCTCCTGGGCGCTGTCGACGAGGATGACCGCTTCGGAGAGCGTGGCGCCGTTGGCCTCGGTGACGTCGCGGGAGCGCGGGGAGCCGTGGAAGGCGTCCAGGGCGCCGCGGATGGAGGTCTTCAGGGCCGGGCCGTAGGCGCCGACGACGTCCTCGTTGTACCACTGCACGAAGTAGCCCGCGCGGAGGAAGAGCACCAGCTGGCCGGTGGAGGTGCTGTTGTCGCCGGGGTAGCTCGCCGAGTTCGCCTTCAGGGCGTCGGCGACGGTGACCATCTGGGCCTCGCGGAAGGCGGCCTTGGCGTCGTTGCCCTTCAGGTTGAAGAGGGTGTTGACGCAGGTCAGCTCGGCGGCCTTGATCTGCTGGACGAGGGCGCTGCCGGTCTTGGAGGTGAAGTCGGCGGTGTTGCAGGCGGCCGCTTCGCGGGCGGCGGCCCCCTTGCCGGACTTCGCGGTGCCCCGGGCCGGGGTGCTCCGGGCAAGGTCCTTGGCGGCGGAGCGGAGGGGGGCGCTCTTCGCGGGGTCGCCGTCCGGGCGGGCGGCGTGCTCGGCGCGCAGGGCGTCGGCGGCGGCCGTCTCCGCGGAGGGCTGCGGGGCCAGGCCGGTCTTGCGGAAAGGGGCGGGGGCGGGGGCGGTGGCCTGACCGTCCCGGGCGAACGCCTGCCCGGCGGGGGCGAGCATGCCGACGCCCAGGCAACAGGCCAGGGCGGCTATGAGCGGCCGGACGCGGCGTCCGGTCGTGGGGGAACTACGCATGGGGATGGGCCTCCGAGGGGCCGGTGGGCCGCGCTGGGTACGCGGCCGTGAGGGTAAGGACCTTGACAGCGGCGGGAGTTGGCGAAATCCGCTGCTGTCGTGGGCACGGCAAACCGTGTGCGCTGTAACATTGCACACATCACATGGCGCTGAAAAGAGGTGGGCGTGGCCTCTTTTCGTTCCCGCCCGCCGACGCCCGTTCCGCCCCTGTTTCGCCCCCGGTCACCCGCCGCTCGCCCGGCGGCCCCGGCCGGCCCGGCTTCCGAGCATCGGCCCGGCGGGCACGCGAAGGGCCCTCCGGTCGATACCGGAGGGCCCCAAGGTGTGGAGGTGCGCGCCTAGAACAGGGTGTCGTGGGCCGGGAAGCCCCAGCCGCTCTTGAAGCGGTCGGCGAAGGCGACGGTGCCGTTCAACGCGCCCAGACCGGCGTAGAAGTAGACGTTTCCGGCTTCGTCCCGGGCCAGCAGGTCGGCCTTGCCGTCACCGTCCACGTCTCCGGGGGCGGAGATGCCGTCGTACGCGTCCCAGCCCCAACCGATCCGGACGCGCGGCTTCAACCCCCCGCCGGCGAAAGCCTCGTAGAGGTACAGGTCACCGGTGGTGGTGCGGGCGAGCAGGTCGGGCACCCCGTCGCCCGTGAGGTCTCCGGGCGCCAGGAGGGTGTCGTAGCCCTTCCACGGCACGTCTCCCGTGACGGCGACCGGCGCGCCCAGCGTGGCATCGGTCCTGATCGCGCGGCGCTGGAGGGTGCCGTCGGTGAGCCGGGTCAGCAGCTCGCGGAGGCCGTCGCCGTCCGTGTCCGGGCTCACGGCGAGCTGGTCGACCGGGCCGTATCCGGTCGCGACGGTGCGGGGCCAACGGAAGAACGTCTCCGTCGGGTCCCCGGGGAAGAACCGGAGATTGCCCGTGCCATCGATGGCGTAGAGGTCCTCGGCGCCGTCGCCGTCCACGTCACCGGCCCGCGCGACCCGGCTCATGCCGCGCCAGTCGGCGTTCCAGCCGGCGCCGACCTTGCAGTACAGGGACTGGAGGAGCTTGTCCGAACGGCCGCCGAAGTGTCGGTACAGATTGCCGTCGGCCCCGCGCCTCAGCAGGTCCGCCTTGCCGTCGGCGGGGTTGTTGCAGTGCGACCAGGTCGCGGCCCCGCGGTAGGGGTAGTGGTCGGAGAGGGACTCGCGCGGCATCGCGTCCGCGACGACGTTCTTGAAGTGGTCCTTGCTCACGAAGACGTAGTCGTACTTGGACTCGGTGAACGGGTCGTCGTCCCGGAGCACCGTGTGGGCGCCCGAACGGCAGTGGCCGGCCGGCGGGTTCAGGGCGAGACATTCCGGCGTGAAGCGCTGCGCGTCGGTCTCGTCCGTCTCCAGGAACTGTCCCGTTCCTCCGGAGTGGCTGTAGAGCGGGTTCAGGAGCGCGGTCACGGGGCTCAGGCGCGGATCGCTATACCAGGCCCCGTTCTTGATCGCCCAGTGCTGGGCGTTGAAGTCACCGCCGAGGACGACCGGCGTGCCGCCGTCGATCCACGGCTTGACCAGGCCCGCGAGCTTCTCGGCCTGCTTGATCCGGATGGCGTCGTTGTACGAGTACAGGTGCACGGAGCACGCCCGCGTCGTACGCCCCTGGAGCTGGGCCTGGACGCAGGAGGACTTCCAGTTCGTCCCGGGCTTCTCGCCGCCGACGGTCAGGTCGAGGGGGTCGAGGACCGTCACCGCCCCCTTGGCGAAGACGGCGTTGCCCCAGGGGTGCTCCTTGTCGAAGGCGGGCTCGCTGTTCGACTTGCACAGGTCCCCGGTGGAGGGAACGGGCACCGGGATCATCGTCGTGAAGGTGCCCTGGTACCCCAGGGGCTTGAGCACCTTCTCCAGCTCGTCGTACTGGGACCGACAGACCTCCTGGAGGAAGACGAGGTCCGCGTCCCATTCGGTCACGTGCTTCTTGACCAGGTCCACGCGCACCTTGACGGCGTCGCGCTGCGCGGCGGTGCCGCAGGGGGTGACGAGTTCGTCGTTGCCCCCGCAGATGTTGTAGCTGAGGAAACGCAGCGCGGAGGCGGACTTCGGCGAGACCGTATCCGCCGAGGCCGGGGTGACCAGGCCACCCAGCAGGGTCGCCGCCAACAAGGCGACGACGAGCGCACGGAGGCGCATCATGTGAGGTTCCTTCTCTCGGGTTCCCCTGATGCGGAACAGGGGAAAAGCCGATATTCGCACGCCAGTACGATGCGCGCGTCGAAGGGGCCGGGCCCCGGGACTCGGTCGCGGCCCTGCCACGTGGTCACGCACACCTCGTTGCCCTCCGCGTCGGCGAGCACCCCGAACGCGGGGGCACCCGACCGGGACGGACGTGCGCAGCGCCCCGAACAGGACCGGAACCGAGCGAACGGGCTCCGGGGAGCGGCCACTTGAAGCCCTGGCGGCATCAGGGCGGCGGATCGGCTAGAGCCGGGCCAGTCGGGTGCGGGCCACCTGGGCGCCATCGTCGAGGGCACGGGCCGCCTCGGCGAAGTCGCCCAGGTCGGGGAAGGCGCCCTGCGGGAGGAAGACCTCCACCTCCGCACCGGTGGCGCGCAGCGCGTCGAGCTCCGCGCGCATCCGCGCCGGCACGGTCTCCGGGGTGAACGAGCCCAGACCGGCGGGCGCCGGCACCCAGACCCTGCCGGCCCCGCGCGCACCGGCGAGGTCGGCGTTGAGGAGCGAGCCGTAGCCGCCGTCGATGTACTGCCCGCCGTCGATCGTGACGGCTCCGGTGCGCCCGGCCGCGGCCGAGGAACCGGCCACGGCCAGGTGCAGCGGCGCCTCACCGCGGCGGAACAGCCGCCGCTCCCCCGTGGCCACCTCGCGCGCCACCACCGTCAGGTCCCCGTCCGGCCACTCCTCCCCCACCATCCGCCGGACCTCCGCGACGTGCGCACCGCCGTCGGGGCGTCCGGCCATCAGCCGACCGAGCACGCCGACGGCCCGGGGACCGCCCTCGTACGAGGCCGCGGCCGCCCGGCGCAGCTCGACGTCAGGAGCGGGGGCCGGCGTCTCCGCCCCGGCGACCTCCGCCGCCCGGTCGGGTACGGCGGTCCGGGCCAGGGCCACCTGCTCGGCGGCGGCGGGCGTGGTGTCCATCAGGGGCTCCGGAACGCGGGAGAGAAAGGGAAGGGGAGAGAAGAAGAGGGAAGGGAGGGAACGGAGCAACACGGAACAACGCGGAATCGGGTACGCATGGGCCCGTGCGCGAGGTGGCGGCTACCGGGGCGACGCGCCCCGGTCCGACAGGCCCCCGGTGCCGCCGCCCAGCCGGGTGAGCAGCTCGGACAGGGATCCGACGTCCTCGCCGCTCCACAGCGGTCCGGCGAAGATCTCCCGGGCGACCTGCTCGGCCGTGGCCCGCATGTCCGCGAGGCGTTCCCGGCCCGTGTCGGTCAGCGCGGCGTAGGCGACCCGGGCGTCCCGGGCGTCGGTCTCCCGCGTGACCAGACCGATCCGCTCCAGCGGTGCCAGCCCCCGGGTCACGCCCGAGGCCGTCAGACCGAGGGCTTCGGCCAGGTCCACCCGGCGCATCCGGCCGCCCGGGGCCTCCCCCAGGCGCAGCAGCGCCGTGAAGTCGGACAGGCTCACGCCGTGGAGTCCCCCCAGGGCGGAGTCGAAGCGCTTCACCAGGGCCATCTGGGCACGGGCGAGGCGCAGGACGGCGTCCAGCTCATTACTCATTGCCACCTCCTTGACTCCTCAAGCATCTGTGTTGATGCTTGAGGAGTCAAGGAGTTGTCCACTAAGAGGGGCGGCCGTAGAACGGGGCGATCGTGAGCGGCTCCCCGGAGTACGCGTCCAACGGCACCCGCAGGCCCAACGGGCGGCTGAGCTTCACGGTCAGGGTCTGCATCCGCAGCGCGGAGTCGCAGTCCGCCCCCGGATCGGAGGACAGGATCACGGACCCGGCGAGGACCACCGTCTCCGCGGTCTCCAGCACGTCCACCTTCGCGCCCCGATCACAGGAGCCGTGCCCGGCCCGGACCGTGAGCGTCCTTCCCTCCGCGGATACGAGCTCCAACCCGTTGCCCGACATGTTCGGATCCACCGACCCGATCGGGCCGGACGGCGGGGACGAACGCTCGACGGCCACCTTCGTCAGCGGCTCCTCGTACCCGACGAGCGTGAACGACCAGACCGGGACGGTCGCCGGCCCCGTACTCGTCCGCACCTCCCGCGTCCCCAGCCGGAAGGCCTTGATCCGCAGCGGCTGAGCCCCCGGGGCCCCCGTACCGGCGGGGGCGTCCGCGCCCGGCAGCAGCTCCAGCGCGGAACCCGGATGCGTCAGGCGCACCTCCAGCCGGCGGCCGTCTTTCCACCGCACGGTGCCGTTCCTGACCGCCCCGTCCGTGGGCCCGGCCTCCCACACCAGCCTCTTCTCGTCGAAGGCCAGCTTGTCCTCGCTGCCGTGCCAGGCGTCCGGGGGCAGCCGGACCGGATCGTCCAGCGGGTGGAACCCCTCCCGCCAGGCCCGGGCCGCCGCGGAACCGTCCCACGCCACGGCGACGGCCTTCATCCGCGCCCGGTCCGCCTCGGGCCTGGTCCCCGCTCCGAGCTCCCCGCACCCGGCGAGCGTCACCCCCGCCGCCACCCACACCCACGCGCGCACCGCACGTCTCACGGCCTCCCCCTCCTGTCGGTCCGTCGGTCACGGATCGGACGGGGCGCACCGGCAACCGGTTCCCGGACGACGGGGAGGGTGGGGAGTGGTGAGGGAGGCCGGCGCCCGCAGCTCACCGACAAGGCCACCCGGGCTTCGGGAAGCCCGGAAACCGGGCGGTCAGAACAGGCGGGTGTTCGGGTGCGAGTCGAAATCGAGGCCCGGCTCGTGTCCGAAGCGGCCGTTGGCCGAGCCGGGGTGGACGACGAGGTTGCCGCCGTAGTCCTGGACGAGGTCGCTCCGACCGTCACCCGTCACGTCGCCCGTCGAGACGAGGACCTGGGCCCGGGACAGCGCCACCGAGGTGAGCTTCGTACGGGCCGCGAACCCGCCGCGCCCGTCGCCCGCGTAGAGCCACAGCCCGCGAGCGGTGTCACGGGCCAGCAGGTCGGCCCGGCCGTCCCCGGTCACGTCCCCCGGCGCGACCAGCGTGTTGTAGGTGTTCCAGCCCGCGCCGATCCTGACCCGCGGGGCGAGGCCGCCCTTCCCGTTGCCCGCGTACCGCCACAGCACGCCCGCGGTGTCCCGGGCCAGGAGGTCACCCTTCCCGTCGCCGGTGACATCGCCCACCGCGGAGATCTCCCGCATCCCGTTCCACGCGGTACCCGCCTTGATCCGCCGGCCGAAGGTCCCGTCGCCCCGCCCCGGGTAGAGCCACAGGACGCCGGCGGTGTCCCGCGCGAAGAGGTCCTCCCGGCCGTCCCCGTTCTGGTCACCGTGCCGCACGAGCTGGGTCATGCTGTTCCAGCCGCCACCGATCAGCCGCCCCTTGCCGTCACCCGGCAGGAACCAGAGCTGCCCGTCGAAGGTGCGCTCCAGGAGGTCGGGGCGCCGGTCCCCGTCCAGGTCCCCGAAACGGGCCACGGCCGGCAACGGCTCGGTGCGGTACTGCGAGGGTGTCACCCGCCACGGCATGTACCGGGTGCCGAACTGCATCTCGTAGGGGCTGGTCGAGGCCCTGACCGAGCTGATCGTATTGTCGAACTCGTACAGGAAGGCGTGTGCCCCCGAGCGCGGGCTCGTCATGGGAAAGCAGTCGGGTCGGCACACGTACCCCGGGGACTGGTACCAACTGACGTACATCGGGCTGTTGTTGACGTACGAGGAGATCTTGTCGTTCCAGTCACCCAGCTGCGACTGGCTTCCCGAGAGGACCTTCATCTCGCCCGCGAAGTCGGGATACCGGAAGACGCAGAGCTTGCCCGCCGGGCAGCGCTCGGGCCCACCGGCGGCGGATGCCTCGGGGGCCGTCCCGATGAGCGCGGCGAAGGCCGTCGCCGTCGCCGCGGCCGTCGCCAACAGGCGCTTCAGGCGCCGTGGCCCGCCCGGCCCGCCCGGCCGGTACGCACGACGCGGGCGCGCGGAAACGGAAAGGCGAGGGCGCGCGGAAAGAGCGGACACGGATTCCCCCCAGGAACGGTGCACGTGGAAACGGGGCAGGTGAGCGGCCCTCCGCCGCCGACCGGCACGATCGAGAGCCGGATCCTAACCCGGCGTCCGCCCGGCCCTCGGCCCCGGGTCCCCGCTGTCGAGGCCCGGTGACCGAGGCCCGGTGACCGAGGCCCGGCAGCCCGGTGGCCGATGCCCGGCGGCCGACGACCGGTGCGCGGCGCCGTGGTCGTCACCGGATGTGACAGGGGAGGGGGTGACGGGGTACTCAGGGCGATGTGAAGGAAGAGACTGCCGACGCTCCCGCCCCGACGCCCGAGACCGTCCGCGTGTTCATAGCGCTCGCCCCGCCCGACGAGGCCAAGGACGAGCTGGCCCGGGCGCTCGCGCCCGCCTACGCGGCGTACCCGGACATGCGGTGGAACCGCATCGAGGACTGGCACATCACGCTGGCCTTCCTCGGCGAGCTGCCCGTGGCCGCCGTAGCGGCGCTGCGGGGGCCGCTCGCGGAGCTCGCCACCGCGCACGCGCCGCTGGAGCTGGGGCTCACGGGCGGCGGGCACTTCGACGAACGGGTCCTGTGGAGCGGGATCGACGGGGATTTGGCCGGGCTGCACCTGCTCGCCGAGCGGGTACGGGCCCGGGTGAAGGAGTGCGGGATCGACTTCGTGGAGCGTCCACTGCGCCCCCACCTGACGCTGGCCCGGGCCCGGCGGAACGACACGGCGAGCGTCCTGGCCGCCGCCGAGGGCCTCGCCGGGTTCATCGGGCGCCGCTGGCCCGCGGCCCGGCTGCACCTGGTCGGCAGCAACCACGCCCGCGGGCCGGCACCGGTCCGCTACCGCGACATCGAGTCCTGGGCCTTCACGGGCGGTACGGGCCCGGTCACGGGCCGCTGACCTGCGCCGCGACCGCCGGAGGTTCCGGTCCCGCGTCCCGACCGGGTAGGACTTTCGGTCGATGAGGGAGCGGGGGCCTTTGGCCTAGCCTGGACCGGTCACGCAGGCCGGCCTCGGGGGCTGAGCTCGAAGGAATCACGTGTCCATGGGCATCACCAGCAGTTCCGCACGCCGTCGGAAGACGGCTGCCGCCGCGGTGGCGGTGGCCGCTCTCGGCCTCACGGCCGTCGCCGGCACCTCGGCGTACGCCGCCGCGACCGCCGACGGCACCGCGGGCACGACGGCGACCACCTCGGTCGGTACCGTCGTCTCCGTCGGCACCACGGCGGACCGGTCCGCAGAGGTTCCGGCCGCAGGCGTCCCGGCCGCGCCCGGAGCCGCCGCCGACAGGTCCGCGCGGGGCGTGCCGGCCGCCGGCTCGGTGCCGGAGGGGATCTCCCGGCTGGCCCAGGGGACGGGACGGAACGTGGCGATCACCATCGACGACGGGCCCGATCCGCGCTGGACCCCGCAGGTGCTCCAGGTCCTGCGGGAGAACCACGTCAAGGCGACCTTCTGCATGATCGGGACGAACGCCCTGAAGTACCCGGAGCTGGTCCGCGAGGTCGCCGCCGAGGGACACCTGCTCTGCGACCACACCGTCGACCACGACGAGACCATGGACCACAAGCCGGTCGCCTACCAGCGACAGCAGATCCTCGACGGCCAGGCCATGATCGAGCGGGCGGCGCCGGGAGTTCCGGTCTCCTACTACCGGGCGCCGGGCGGCGCCTTCACCCCCGACAGCCGGGCGATCGCCGCGGCGAGCGGCATGCGGCCGCTCGGCTGGAGCGTGGACCCCCGGGACTGGAGCCGTCCCGGTCTGGCCTCGATCATCGGCACGGTGGAGGGCGAGCTCCCGGCCCGCCCGACCGTCCTCTTCCACGACGGCGGAGGGGACCGCACCCAGACCGTGGCGGCACTCAAGGAGTACCTGCCCTGGCTGACCTCCCAGGGCTACACCTTCACCTTCCCCGACCGCACCACCCCGTAGCGCTGCGGGCTACCGGCGGCGGGGCGCGGGCCGCGCGGCACGGGCACGACCCCGGCCGATCCGGCGGATGCCGGGGGCCGGGGTCGCGGGACCGGGCGCCGGGTGGGGCCTGGCGCCCGGCCGATCGGACACGACCGGTCGGTCAGACCCGGTCGGTCAGACGCGGCCGGTCAGACGCGGCTGCTCAGACCCGGTCGCTCAGACCCGGTCGGCCGCGATGAGGACGTACTGGAACGAGCCGTCCTTGTAGGAGTTGATGAACGCCTCCTCGATGCCGGTGACCAGCGAGGAGGTGGCGCGCAGCTCCCAGTAGGGCAGGGTGTCGGGGGTCAGGTCGATCACGGCCTGCGGCACCAGCCGGTGGTCGGCCATCGCCTTCAGGTACTCGCGGCGGGAGTGGATGTTGCACTCGAAGTGCGCGTTGATCTGGGAGACCCACTTGGAGGGCTGCCCGTAGCGCGGGTTCCAGCAGCCGGTGATGGTGACGTACCGGCCGCCGGGGGCGAGGATCCGGGAGTGCTCGGCCATCAGGTCGTCGAGGTCCACGTACATGCTGGACTCGTTGTTCCAGGAGCCCTGGGCCTGCCCCGTCTCGAAGGGCATGTTCAGCATGTTGCAGACGCGGGAGCGGACGGAGTCGGAGAGGCCGAGCTCCTCCGCACGCCGGTTGCCGAACTCGGCCTGCTTGGTGGAGAGGGTGACGCCCTCCACCTTGCAGCCGAAGCGTTGGTGGGCCATGACCATGGAGCCGCCGCGGCCGCAGCCGGCGTCGACCAGGGTGTGGTCGCGGCCGATCTCGCCGAGGTGGTCCAGCAGGACGTTGGTCTGCGCGGACTCCAGCCGGTGCAGTTCGGCGATGAGCTTCTTCTCGCGCTCGCTGTCGCCGGCGTCGCCCAGCGCGGCGTGGTCGACCTCGCCGATGCCGTAGTGGTGGTGGTAGAGGCCGTCCACGTCGCCGAGGCGCAGGTTCACGGGGCGGGCCTCGTGGTCCCAGTAGCGGGCGATGTCGCCCTGGTAGGGGCTGGCCGGGGAGGGGATGACGACGGAGTCGCGGCCGGTGGTCGTCAGGTCGGTGCTCGTCATGTCAGCAAGATCCAATCTCTACCAGAAGTCGGGCAGGCTGTAGCGGTAGGTGTTCGTCTGATGCCAGTAGTGGTTGCCGTCGACCCAGGCGGCGACACCCTTGAGGAAGCGCAGCACGGTGGGTACGGGGCAGGCCGCCGCCAGTTCGGCGGCCGCGGCCTCGAAGGAGTGCATGAGTTCGTTGTGGATCTCGACGGCCTTCAGGTAGGCGTCGCGGTCCGAGAGGTCCTCGCGTTCGGCGATCACCACCGGGAGGTTCATGTGCTTCCCGGGGCTGGCGAGTTCCTTGGTGTAGGAGTACAGGTCGTTGACGATGGTGGTGGCGTTGCCGGCGAGGGCGATGACCTTCTGCATCGCGGGCTGCGCGTGCAGGTCGGCCGGGAGCTCGTAGCCACCGATCGTGTCGGTGATGGTCGGGCAGGGGCGGAAGTTGTTGAACTGGCGCATGGCCAGGTACTCCCACACCTCCGGGGTGTACTCGGTCTGGTCCCAGGCGGCTTCGGCGAGGTAGCCGAGGTGCAGTCGGGCCATGTCGTGCCGGTACCGGTCGGCCTGGGAGGGGGTGGCCGTCCGTACGAAGTACTCCATGGCGGAGCGGTAGGCGCGGCGCGGGGCGTCGGCCACGAGGGACGCGGCCCAGTCGGGCTCGTACTCCCGGGTGGTGTGGACGGGGTCCAGGGCGGTGTGGGCCATGAGCAGCCGGCCGCCGAGACCGATGGGCGAACCGCCGTGGTCCTCGCAGTAGACGTCGTCGACGACGTTCTCGGCGGCCATCAGCCGGGTGGCGACCATGAGGTGGTCCACGGTGGGCGCGTCCGGGTGGCAGGCGACCATGTACTTGCCCAGGGAGAAGCCGTCGAACTGGTCCTCCCACTCCGGCGGGTACAACTGCACCTCGTCGACCGCCCAGCGCTTGATGCGGCGGCTGACCTCCTCGCAGCGGACCGGATCCGGTTCGGCGATCGGGTGGTAGTAGAGGCCGGGGACGGGGCTGCCGGGCTCGGGAGCGCCGGTTCCCGGCGCGGGCTTCGGGCCGGTGGTCCCGGTCGGTCCGGCCTTCGGGGCCTTCGGGAGCAGGGGCGCGGTGGTGCCGTGGCCGCCGGTCGTGCCGTGGCCGCCGGGGATGCGGAGGGCGGTGGTACCCAGTCCGCTCGGGCCGCCCAGGAAGGGGGGCGGGGGCGGGACGGACGCGGACGCGGGGGCGGAAGCGTTACCGGCCGGGGGAGCGTCGTCGGCCGCAGGGGCCGCCGGGGCTGCGGATGTCGGGGCCGGCACGGCCTCGGGTCGGGCGGGGGCCTCGACGCTCGCGGTCACGGGTGCGGGCACGGCCTCGGCGGGAGCGGGTGGCTCTGTGGAAGCGGCCGGACCGGGTACTTCCGGTGCCTCGGGCAGCTCGGCCGGGGTGGGCCCGGCCGGTGCGGGAAGCCGGGTCGGGGCGACGAGACGGAGGCTGCCGGTCAGCGCGGCGAGGATCGCGGGCCTCGGGTCGGTGAGGAGGTCGTCGGTGGGCAGCAGGGCGTCACCCGGCAGGCCGTCGATCAGGTGGCCGTGGACCGGCGGACGCACGTCGAGGTCAGGTCCCCGGGCCGGTAGGTCCGGGGGCGTTTCGGGTCCGCTGACGACCGTGGCGGGGGCCGCCGCGGCCTCCTGAACGGACACCGGGGCCACGGGAGTCGCCGAGGTCGCCGGTGCCACCGTCGGGTGCTTGCCCGGGCGGAGGGAGGCGACGAGGCTCGGGGGGCCCGGCAGGCCGCGGGGCGGGGGCGTGGGCCCGGGATCGGGCATCCGAAGCTCCTTGGTCGGGGTGGGTGGGCACTGGTCCCGGACATGACCGCCGGGCCCGGACCTGCGTACCGGGCGAGCGGGGGAGGAAAGGGGCGGACGGAACAGCGAAGGGCGAACGGAGGGGCACACCGGCTCGGTCGTCGTCGTTACCCGGCAGGTGGCCGTTCGAGCAGAGCCGAGGTCGAGCTCGGGGGCCGGGCGGGGATCGGTCGCCGCCCGCGCACGTGCCGGCGGCCTCCACGCTCAGGCGGCGAGACCGGGTCCGGGTCCTGCGCGAGACCGCTCGGCGGGCCGGCGCGAGACCGCTCGGCGGGCCGGCGAGCGGGGCAAGGTCCGCTCCCCGTCGCGGGCCCGGAGCGGAACGGGGCTCGACCCGGGGCTGAACCTCGGCTTCCGAATCAAACTTCGCCGCCGGTCTCCGCTCCCA
The DNA here is from genome assembly GCF_040302735.1 of Streptomyces sp. NPDC097619. NCBI lineage: Bacteria > Bacillati > Actinomycetota > Actinomycetes > Kitasatosporales > Streptomycetaceae > Streptomyces > Streptomyces sp. NPDC097619. Next base: position 52,173 of record NZ_JBEOSD010000034.1, read on the forward strand.
CCCGGCCACTCGGCCACCCGCCCGCGCTGTCGGAGCGCTGACTCCGGGTGCCCGCAGCGGCGGACCGTACGGAGCCCCCGTGTGGTGCCTTCCCGCCGAGCGGACGGAGAGAGGACCCGCAGCCAGGGCCGGCCGTCCGAACTCCACTCCCCCACTCGCCCCTTCTTCCGTTTCCCCGGCCCTCGCGGGGCCGGGGAAACGGGCGGGGTTCAGGCGCGGCGCCCGATCTGCACGTTCTCCAGGACTCCGAGGGCGTCGGGGACCAGGATCGCGGCGGAGTAGTACGTGGTCACCAGGTACGACATGATCGCCTGCTCGTCGATCCCCATGAAGCGGACCGAGAGCCCGGGCTCGTACTCCTCCGGCAGGCCCGTCTGGTGCAGGCCGATGACGCCCTGGCTCTTCTCGCCGGTTCGCATGACCAGGATGGAGCTGGTCATCTCCTTGCTGATCGGGATCTTGCTGCACGGCAGGATCGGGACCCCGCGCCAGGCCGGGACCTGCTGGCCGCCGACGTCCACGTGGTCCGGGTACAGGCCGCGCGCGTTGAACTCGCGGCCGATCGCGGCGATGGTCTTGGGGTGCGCGAGGAAGAACTTCGAGCCGCGGCGCCGGCAGAGCAGTTCGTCCAGGTCGTCGGGGGTGGGCGGGCCCGAGTGGGTCTGGATGCGCTGCTTGAAGTCGGCGTTGTGGAGCAGACCGAACTCGCGGTTGTTGATCAGCTCGTACTCCTGGCGTTCGCGCAGGGCCTCGATGGTGAGGCGGAGCTGTTCCTCGGTCTGGTTCATGGGGCCGTTGTAGAGGTCGGCGACGCGGGTGTGGACCCGCAGCACGGTCTGCGCGATGGACAGCTCGTACTCGCGCGGCTTGAGCTCGTAGTCCACGAACGCGCCGGGCAGTGCGGCCTCGCCGACGTGTCCGGCGGACAGGGCGATCTCGGCTTCGCCGTGCTTGTTCTGGCGCTGCTGCGGCAGGCTCCGGAACTGCTCGATGTGCGACTGGAGGCTGGGCGCGGAGGCCAGGACCGCGTGGAAGTCGGCGCGGGAGAGGGTGAGCAGGGTGCCGGGCGTCTCGGCGGTGGCGGTGTGCTCCCAGCGGGCCTCGGAGTCGAGGAGGGCCTCCTCGCCGAAGCGGTCGCCGTCACCGAGGACCGCGACGGAGACCTCGTCCCCGTACTTGCCCACGGAGGTCTGGCTGATCCGGCCGTGGGCGAGGAGGTGGATCTGCTCGGCGGGCGCGCCGCGCTCGGTGAGCACCTCACCGGCCCGGAACTCGCGCTGGACGCAGCGCCCGGCGAGGGCGGTGAGCACCTCGTCGTCCTCGAAGCCGCGGAGCAGGCCGAGTTCGCCGAGTTCGCGGGGGATGACGCGGACGTTCCCGCCGTCCTGGACGAACTCGATCACGCCGTCGCCGACGGTGTAGGTCAGCCGCCGGTTGACCCGGTAGGCGCCACCGGCCGTTTCGACCCAGGGGAGCATCCGCAGCAGCCAGCGGGAGGTGATCTCCTGCATCTGCGGGGCGGATTTGGTGGTGGTCGCGAGGTTGCGGGCAGCCGCCGTGCTGAGGCTGCTCTGCCGGCTCTGCTCCGGCTGTGCCTCAAGGCTGGTGTCCACGGTCATCGGGCGGGCTCCCCTTCATACGGACGGTGACCGCGTACCGAGGACGCAGCCGGTGAAAGCAGAACAAAACTGGAGGAACAGCGAACGGATGTCGGTCGAAAATCCGGGCCATTCCGTCCAGATCCGGGAGCACCGTAACCGTCAGTGCACGGTCGGGCACCAGCTAACCCAGAAGGGTTACTTCGATACGGTGATCTTTTGACATGCCAGGTTTGTGGGGCCTTCCGATGGGTTCCGGCCACGGTCGAAACGGCGCGGGCGGGAGGCGCCACCTAGGGTGGACCGGCGGGCACAGGACCGGGCGCGGGCCCGGGCCCGGACGCGGACGGACCTGGGCGCAGGCATGGGCGTGGACGTGGATTCCGATCCGCGTGCCGGTCCGCATACCGATACGGAGGGGACCCGGTGATCGATTTTCTGGCGGAGGCGCCCGTGCCGGGCGACCTGGACGTGGTCTGGCACGCCGGTTGGCCCTCCCCCATGCACGACCCGGCGCCCGAGATCCAGGTGCACGCGTACTCCGAGCACACCGTGATCCTGCGCCAGAACATGTCCGCCCACTTCGAGGCGCCCTTCATGTTCCTGCTGTTCGGAAACGACCGGGCGCTGCTGCTCGACACGGGCGCGAGCCCCGATCCGGCGCACCTGCCGCTGCGCGCCACCGTGGACCGGCTGGTCGAGGTCTGGTTGGACCACCACCCCCGGGAGCGGTACGAGCTGGTGGTGGCGCACACCCACGGGCACGGGGACCATGTCGCCGGCGACGGGCAGTTCGCCGACCGGCCCGACACGGTGGTGGTCGGGTCCTCCCTGGAGGACGTGACCGAATACTTCGGTTTCGACGCGTGGCCGGAGCGTCAACAGGTGTTCGACCTGGGTGGCCGGATCCTGGACCTCGTACCCGGCCCGGGGCACCATCCGTCGGCCGTGGTCTTCCACGACCGCCACACCGGACTGCTGTTCACCGGGGACTCGCTCTACCCCGGGCGGCTGTACGTCGCGGATCTCGACGCGTACGCGGCCACGGTGGACCGGCTGATCGCCTTCTGCGCGGAGCGCCCGGTCACGCACGTCCTGGGCTGCCACATCGAGATGACCCGGACCCCGGACGCGGACTACCCCCGCGGCACCACCCACCAGCCCGACGAGCCCCCGCTCCAGCTGGCCCCGCACCACCTGCGCCGGCTCCGCGAGGCGCTGGCCCGGCGGGAGGGCCCGGCGGGCGAATTCATCGTGGTGTACCAGGGCTGAGGGGATCGTCGGCGGGGCCGCGGAGGCTGGGCTAGCGGCCGCGCTCGACCTTGTCCGCCGTGTCGGCCTTGCCCGCCTTGTCGTCCGCTTTTTCTCCGCTGTCTGCCTTGTCCGCCCTGTCCGCCCTGTCCGCCTTGAGTTTGCGCCAGACCGTGGCCAGGGCTTCGAGGTCCTGGGCGTCGAGGACGTCCGTGAAGACGGGGGCCAGGGCCTCGCGCCGGGTCGCGTTCGCCGCGGTGAAGAGGGCCCGCCCCTCCTCCGTGAGGGCGATCTCGACGGAGCGGGCGTCGCGGGCCGAGGGGGTGCGGGTGACCAGGCCGCGGGTCTGGAGGGCGTCGACGACCCGGGACACCTGGCTGCGGCTGAGCAGTGTGCTGTTGCCGAGGACGGACGCCGGAACCGGCTCGGGGCTGGAGGCCAGCCACAGCATGACCTCGAACCAGGAGACGGGGAGGTCGTGCGTCTTGACCAGGGCACGGTCGACCCGGTCGGTCATGACGGTGCCCGCCCACACCAGCCCGTAGAAGGCGTAGTCGGCCGTCGGCATCTCGGCTTCGGTGAGCTTCTTCGGCATGCGGATCAGTGTAGGTGGTGGTTGCGTGCACACGCACACAAACCTATAGTGTGTGTACACGCACATAAACGTGGTGCGTGTGAACCCGTGAAAGAGGTGCCCGTCATGTCCGTTTCCCCTGCCACGAGCGATGTTTCCGCCGTCACGAACGACGCTTCCGTCCCCACCGGACCGCGGACGGTCCTGATCACCGGGACCTCCTCCGGCATCGGCCTGGCCGCCGCCGTGGCCGCCGCCCGGGCGGGCTGGCGCACCGTCGCCACGCTGCGCGACCCCGCGCGCGCCGGGGCACTGCGCGAGGCCGCCGCGGAGGCGGGCGTGGAGATCGACGTCCGGCAGCTCGACGTCACCGACCCGGATTCGGTCGAGGCCGCGGTGGCAGGCGTGGTCCGCGACCACGGCCGGCTGGACGCGGTCGTGAACAACGCGGGCGCCGGCCACGTGGGCACCCTGGAGCTGGAGTCCGTGGCCGAGGTCCGCGAGGTCATGGAGGTCAACTTCTTCGGCGTGCTCCACGTCTCGAAGGCGGCCCTGCCCCACCTGCGGGCCACGGGCGGCCGCCTGATCACGGTCACCAGCGTCGGCGGTGTCGTCGGGCAGCCCTTCAACGAGGCCTACTGCGCCGCCAAGTTCGCGGTGGAGGGGTACATGGAGAGCCTGGCGCCGGTCGCGGCCACGGTGGGCGTGGGCGTGTCGGTGATCGAGCCGGGCGCCGTGGCCACCGAGTTCGTCAACAACATCGACCTCGACATCGAGGCCCGGATCGCCGCCGCCGGTCCGTACGCCGGCGCCCTGCGCTCCTACATCGAGCGCACCGTGAGCCAGTTCACGGAGGGTTCCGCGCAGACCCCGGCCGGTGCGGCCGCCTCGGTGCTGGAGGCGCTGACCGCCGAGAAGCCCGCCTTCCGCCTCCAGACCACGGAGTGGGCCGCCGCCTTCACCGGCACCAAGCTCGCCGACCGGGACGGCTCGGCGGTCCTCGGAATAACCGGAGCCTGGGTGTCCTGAACGGACACGGGGGCCCGGGGCGGGCTCCGGACCCGGGCCGAGCTCGGGCCGGGCCACGGCTGGGGCCACGGCCCGGACTACGGCTTGGGCTTCAGGACCTTGTTGAAGTTGAAGGCCGTGATCTCCATGCGCTCGCGGAAGTAGAAGCGGTGCGCGCGGGTCCGGTGGGTGCCGGAGTCGAGGTTGAAGTCGTAGCAGCCCGCGGCTTCGGCGTGCGCCTGGAGGTGGGCGAGCAGGGCCTGACCGACCCCGGTGGAACGGACGCTCTCGGAGGTCACCAGGTCGTCCACGTACAGCTTCCGCAGCGACGCGGTGTTGTCCACGATCCGCCAGCCCGAGGCGCCCGCGCACCGACCGTCGTCCGTGTAGGCGGCCGAGAAGCGGAGGCCCTGCGGGTAGCCGCGCTCGTACACCTCGCCGAAGAGCTCCGGGGTGAGGTGCGGGCGGAGCTCGCGGAGGACGGGCAGGAGGTCGCTCTCCAGGCGCGGGTCGCCCGGTTCCAAATCGATGATCTTCATGGTCAGGACCCTATCGGGTGCTCCGGAAGGCGCTGCGGAGGGTGCTCCGGAGAGGCGGCCGACCCAGAGTGTCCATGCGGCCGTCGGGGTCCCCGCGTCCACGACCGGCCGGGACCCGGCGAAGTGGGTGCCGGGCCGAAAGCGGAGACTGGCCGTGGACGTGCTGGGCCTGGTCATCGCCGTCATCGTCCTGGCCGTGAACACCCACGACAACGCAGCCGGCATCGCCCTGCTGGACCAGGTCGCCGAGCACATCGGCGGCACCGTCAAGAAGGCCCTGGTCGACCAGGGCTTCAAGAACGCCGTGGTCGCCCGCGGCACCGCGCTCGGTCCTGGCGCGAGCCGCAGGCGGTGGCAGCCTGAACGTCAAGCCCCTCCTCGACGCGCTCGGCCTTCAGGAGGACGCCGTCCGGACCATGGCCCGAGACCTCAGCACCGGATGGCCTACCGCTGCCGCGTAAGGATGTACCGCTCACCCGAATCCGGCTCGCCGATCCAGGTGAAGACCGTCGGGTGTTCCTCCGTACCGCCGATGTCCCAGCCGAAGGACAGGCTCCCGCAGTCCGCGATGCTGAGCTCGAACGGCCGACCGACACCGTCGTTCTCGGTGAGCTGCCATTTCCCGGTGCAGTCGGAGGCACCGGACTGCTCACCCGTGGCCTCGTACTGGTTGACGCCCTTCGCGGTCACCGTGCCGTCCGCCTCGAAGCGGAGGCTTCCGCCGACGCCGTCCGTCCAGGTGCCGACCATGTCGGCTCCAGTGAGCCGGGGCGGTTCGTAGATCTTGAGGATCCCCGAGCTGTACGCCGCGACCCCGACCGCGAGCGTCACCGAGAGCAGCCCCAGACCGCCCAGCGCCACGCCCCCGAGCACCCGCCATCGTGCCCCGGGCTTCCCGGGGTTCCCCGCCGCCCGGGCGCACAGGGTCGCGGGCGCTAGCCCGACGATGAGGCTGAGGGCAAGGACGGGATAAACGAGCAGGTCGCCGGCGCCGCCGAAGTCGGCCAGGAGCATGCAGGAGCCGATGAGCAGCGCCAGGGCGGCGGCAACGACCGCCACAGTGGCCAGGGTGAGCTGCCAGCTGTCGCGCCGCCCCGTACGGCGGGCCACCGCACGCCCGAGGAGGACCAGGGGAAGCACCGCCATCGCCGAACCGGCCGGCCCTGCGATCATCGAAATGACTGCCAGCAGCACGAGCGTGAATACGGTGCCGAACAGCCGTCCCAGGCCGCCTTCGCCTCCGTGGGACTCGGACTGCAAGCTGTACAGGACGGCGACCAGCGCGGCGATCACGGTCTCAGCCCCGATTGCCACAGCCCCGACGGTGAACACCGCAGCGTTCCCGCCGTCCGGAGGCCGCACGGTCATGAACCCCTGCGGCGGCACACCCGGATTCCCAGGAGCCCCCGGCGGCGTCGGCCCCCATTTCGGCGGCGCGGTCTGCGTCATGCGTCCCCCCTGTGTCCAGGCACATCATGCATCCAGGCACACCGGCGTGATCAAAGGGGGGGCAAGGCGCTCGCTTCCCGTGATCGAGCAGCGACCCCGGCAGAAGGTCCGGACGAACCACGAAAGGTGCCCCGCCACCAGCGGTCTGCCCCGACCTCACCGGGAAACGGACATCAGATCACGAACCGCGCTCTCAGAGGGAAGCGGTGCGGGACACGTTCGTGATGCGGCAGGTGATCGGCACCTTGATCTGGGTCAGGCCGCGCGCCGTCTCCTTGGCCACCTGCCCGGGGGCGACGCGGTTGAGCACGGCGTGCCCCTCGGCGAGACGGACGCCGTCCGGCGCCAGGAACTCGACGCTGACGAGGTAGTCGCTGGGCTTGCTGCTGCGGTTGGTGACGGTGAGCGCGGCGCCGGGCCACTTCGTGAGGTCGTCCACCTCGCAGGAGGTGATCCGCACGTCCGCCGTTCCCGGGCCGACCGGTGTGGCGGTGCCCGCATCCGTGCCCGCGGCCGTGGCGCCCGTGGCCGAGTCGTCCGCACCCGGGGTCGTGCCCGTGGCCGTGACCTGCGGTTTCTCGGAGGGCTGCACCGCCGGACTGCTCGGGGTGTCCTTCCCTGGGGAGTCCACGCTTCCGAACAGCACGCCGAGCGCGATCACGGCCAGTACGGCGAGGGCTGCGAGGGCCAGGAGGGGCACCAGGCAGTTCCGTCGCGAGCCGCGCCGTCCCCCACCGCCGGGATCGCCCGGCCCGGACGTTCCGCCGCCGGGGCCCCCTGTCCACTGGTACGACGGGCCGGGCGGGGGCCCGGTGGGCCGGGCGGGCCCGCCCCGCCGGTCCTCCCACCCCGGGTACTGCTCCCCGGTCGGTTTCCCCATGGCGTCACCGTCCACCTCTGTCGGGGAGGGGTTCTGTCGGGGAGCGGTCTCGGCGCTCGTGGCGGTCGAGGCGGTCGAGGCGGTCGAGGCGGTGCTACGAGCCCTTCACGTGTGCTCGGTGATGTTGCTGGGTGACGTTGCTCGGTCACATTGCACCGTCACATGTGACCGAGCAACGGAACCCAGCCCCCCACCCGACCCCCCGCCCGCCGGGCCCACCCCCCCCCCCCCCCGCCCGGTA
>NZ_JBEOSD010000035.1:0-59665 GCF_040302735.1 Streptomyces sp. NPDC097619
CGGGGGGGCCCCCCCCCCCGCCCCCCCCGCCCCCCCCACCCCCCCCCCCCGCCGGCCCCCCCCCCCCCCGGGGGGGCCGGCCCGCCGGGCCGGTCCGGTCGTGTGGGCAGTCGCGTGCGGGGCCGTACGGGCGCGGGGCGCGGGTACGGGCCCCGCGGGCTCCCGCGCTCAGTCCGGGAGCTTGGGGGCCGGGGGCACGGCCTTCCCCGCCATGAGCTGCCCGAGGCGGCTGTTCCGGCGGCCGTAGAGGTAGTAGACGACCACGCCGATGACCATCCAGATCCCGAACCGCAGCCAGGTCTCCGCCGGCAGGTTCAGCATCAGCCAGACCGAGGCCGCGATGGACACGATCGGCAGCAGCGGGACCAGCGGGGTCCGGAAGGACCGGTGCAGGTCGGGCCGGGTCCGACGCAGGATGATCACGCCGAGGGCGACCACCACGAAGGCGAACAGCGTGCCGATGTTCACCAGGGTCGCGAGCTCGTTGAGGCTGGTGAAGCCGGCCACCACCGCGATGACCACGCCCAGGAGGATGGTGGGGCGGTAGGGGGTGCCGAACTTGGGGTGGGTCACCGAGAAGAACCGGGGCAGCAGCCCGTCCCGACTCATCGCGAAGAACACCCGGGTCTGGCCCAGGAGCAGGATCATGCAGACCGTGGTCAGGCCGACCGCGGCCCCGAAGCTGATCGTCCCCGCGAAGAAGGGGGCCCCGACGGCCTTGAAGGCGTCGGCGAGCGGGGCGCTGGTGGACAGGTCGGTGTAGTGCTGCATGCCGGTGACCACCAGGGACACCGCCACGTAGAGCACCGTGCAGATCAGCAGCGAGCCCATGATGCCGCGCGGCATGTCCCGCTGCGGGTTCTTGGTCTCCTCGGCCGCGGTGGCGACCACGTCGAAGCCGATGAAGGCGAAGAAGACCACCGAGGCGGCGGTGAAGATGCCCATGACGCCGAAGTTGGTGGGCTCGTACCCGAAGATCAACTGCACCAGCGGGGCGTCGAGCCCGGAGCCGCCCTCCTGTTTCTGGGCGGGCGGGACGAAGGGCTTGTAGTTGGCGGCCTTCACGAAGAAGAGGCCGGCGACGATCACGATGAGCACCACGGCCACCTTGATGGCCACGACCACCGCGGTCAGCCGCGCCGACAGCTTCACGCCGATCACCAGGACCGCCGTCAGCAGCAGCACCAGCAGGAAGGCGAGGAGGTCGAAGGTGCCGCCGGGCGCGTCGGGGCCCTCCAGGGCCGCGGGCAGGTGCCAGCCGGCGTTGTCCAGGAGGGAGCGCACGTACCCGGACCAGCCGACGGCGACCACCGCCGTGCCCAGCGCGAACTCCAGGACGAGGTCCCAGCCGATGATCCAGGCCGGCAGCTCGCCGAGGGAGGCGTAGGAGAAGGTGTACGCGGAGCCCGCCACCGGGACGGTGGAGGCGAACTCGGCGTAGCAGAGGGCCGCGAGGGCGCAGACCACGCCGGCGGCGACGAAGGCGAGGGCGGTGGCCGGTCCGGCGGTCTCCTTGGCGACCTTGCCGGTCAGGACGAAGATGCCGGTACCGATGATGACGCCGACGCCGAAGACCGTGAGGTCCCAGGCGGACAGGGTCTTGCGCAGGCTGTGCTGGGGCTCTTCCGTGTCGCGGATCGACTGCTCGACGGACTTCGTGCGGAAGGCACCGTTGCCACTGCCGGGACTGCGGGGCCCGGTGTCGTGCTGCGTGCTCACCGGTTCACCTCCACGCGGGGTGGGCGTCGCGGTGCGCGCGCGGGGCCCGTGCGGGCGTCCGTACGCGCACATGGGCCGGGAGGACCACCCCTCAAGGGTGTGCCTCCCGGCCCATGGGGCGCAACGGGAAGGGGGCCGTCCGGGGGACGGTCCCGGTGCCGCGGTCAGTCGCGGGCGGCCTCGGCCGGCTCGGAGTCGAAGCGGCCGTCGAGTTTGGCCACCAGACCGGTCACCTGGCGGGCGATGTCCGGGGCGGTCAGCCCGATCTCGGCCAGGATCTCCTTGCGCTGGGCGTGGTCGAGGAAGCGCGGCGGGATGCCGAAGTCGCGCAGCGGGACGTCCACGCCCGCGTCGCGCAGGGCCTGGGCGATCGCGGAGCCCACGCCGCCGACCCGGCCGTTGTCCTCGACGGTGACGACCACCCGGTGGCGCTCCGCGAGCGGGGCCAGGGCCTCGTCCACGGGCTTGACCCAACGGGGGTCGACCACGGTGGTGGAGATGCCCTGACGGTCGAGGAGGTCGGCGACCTCCAGGCACATCGGGGCCAGCGCGCCCACCGAGACCAGCAGGACGTCGGGGCGGGTGACCTCGGGGGCCGGGGCCCGCAGCAGGTCCATGCCGCCGACCTTGCCCACGGCGGGCACCGCGGGGCCGACCACGCCCTTGGAGAAGCGGACCACCGTGGGGGCGTCCTCGACCCGCACGGCCTCGTTCAGCTGCGCGCGCAGCTGCTCGGCGTCGCGCGGGGCGGCCAGCCGCAGGCCGGGCACCACCTGGAGGATGGACATGTCCCACATGCCGTTGTGGGAGGCGCCGTCGGTGCCGGTGACCCCGGCCCGGTCGAGCACGAAGGTGACCCCGCACTTGTGCAGGGCCACGTCCATGAGGACCTGGTCGAAGGCGCGGTTGAGGAAGGTGGCGTACACCGCGAAGACGGGGTGGGCCCCGGCCGTGGCCAGGCCGGCCGCGGAGGTGGCGCCGTGCTGTTCGGCGATGCCCACGTCGAAGATGCGGTCCGGGAAGGCGTCCGCGAACTTCTTCAGGCCCACCGGCTGGAGCATGGCCGCCGTGATGGCGACGATGTCGGAGCGCTCGTGGCCGAGCTTGACCATCTCGTCGGCGAAGACGGAGGTCCAGCTGGCGGCGTCGGTGGCGACCGGCAGACCGGTGTCGGGGTGGATCACGCCGACCGCGTGGAAGCGGTCCGCCTCGTCCTGGACGGCGGGCTCGTAGCCGCGGCCCTTCTGGGTGAGGCAGTGCACGATGACCGGGCCGCTGAAGCGCTTGGCGCGCTGGAGGGCGGACTCCAGGGCCTCGATGTCGTGGCCGTCGATGGGGCCGATGTACTTCAGGCCCAGGTCCTCGAACATGCCCTGCGGGGCGATGAAGTCCTTGAGGCCCTTCTTGGCCCCGTGCAGGGTCTCGTAGAGCGGCTTGCCCACGACGGGGGTGCGCTCCAGGAGGTCCTTGCCGCGGGCCAGGAAGCGCTCGTAGCCGTCGGTGGTGCGCAGGGTGGCCAGGTGGTTGGCGAGGCCGCCGATGGTGGGGCCGTAGGAGCGCTCGTTGTCGTTGACGACGATCACGAGCGGCCGGTCCTTGGCCGCGGCGATGTTGTTGAGGGCCTCCCAGGCCATGCCGCCGGTGAGGGCGCCGTCGCCGATCACGGCGGCGACGTGGTGGTCCTCGCGGCTCAGCACCTCGTTGGCCTTGGCGATGCCGTCGGCCCAGCCCAGCACGGTGGAGGCGTGGGAGTTCTCGATCACGTCGTGCTCGGACTCGGCCCGCGAGGGGTAGCCGGACAGGCCCCCCTTGGCGCGCAGGTTCGCGAAGTCCTGGCGGCCGGTGAGCAGCTTGTGGACGTAGGCCTGGTGGCCGGTGTCGAAGAGGATCCGGTCCTTGGGGGACTCGAACACCCGGTGCAGGGCGATCGTCAGCTCGACCACGCCGAGATTGGGGCCGAGGTGCCCGCCGGTCTTGGAGACCGCGTCGACGAGGAAGGACCTGATCTCCTCGGCCAGCTGGTCGAGCTGTTCCGGGCCGAGCCGGTCCAGGTCTCGCGGTCCCTTGATGCGGGTCAGCAGCACCCGTGCCTCCTTGCAGTTGCTTGCTGGTCTGTCGAGTCTAATGTTCCGCGGCCGACGGGCGTCATCGGGCGGCCCCCGACAGGGTCACGCTCTTGTCATACCTGTACACACGGTCCTCCTGCCACACACCCCGTAGGGGTGTACGTACGCACAGGTGCCCGGTACCGCCGGGGGCGGCACCGGGCACTGGCCCGAACGGGGGTGCGGTCGGCCGTACGGGTGTACGGCGGGCCGGGTGATCGTGTGACTGTACGCGGCCGGAGCCGGACCCTCAGGCCCGGCCCGCCGTCTTCTGGGTCTTGCGGGTCACCGAGTCGATCACCACGGTGGCCAGCAGGACCGCGCCGGTGATCATGTACTGGATGGGGGTGGCGATGCCCTCCAGGGCCAGACCGTACTGGATGGACGTGATGACCATGACGCCCAGCAGGGCGTTCCAGGTCCGCCCGCGGCCGCCGAAGAGGCTGGTGCCGCCGATGACGGCCGCCGCGATGACGTTCATCAGCAGGTCGCCGGCGCCGGCGCTCTGGTTCGCCGCCGCGATCTTGGAGGCCCAGAAGAGCCCGCCCACGGCGGCGAAGGTGCCCGCGATCGCGAAGACCGCGATGCGGACGGCGTTGACGTTGATGCCCGCGCGGCGGCTGGCCTCGACGCTGCCGCCGAGGGCGAACACCTTGCGGCCGAAGGCCGTGCGGCGCAGCAGGAAGTCCGTGCCGACCAGGACCACCAGGAAGAGCAGGACGGCCAGCGGCAGCCCCTTGTACTGGTTGAACATGGCCGCGGCGCCGAAGGCCACGGCCGCCAGCAGTCCGGTGCGCAGCAGGATCTCGCCGAGCGGGCGGGCCGGGACCCCGGCGGCCTCGCGGCGGCGGGTGTCCAGGAAGGATCCGGCGAAGTAGACGCCGACCGCCAGGACGGCCAGGCCGTAGCCGGCGGCGACGTCCGCGAAGTAGTACGTGGTGAGCTTCCCGACCAGGCCCTCGGAGTCGAGGTTGATCGTGCCGTTGCTGCCCAGGATCTGGAGCATCAGGCCGGACCAGAAGAGCAGGCCGGACAGGGTGACGGCGAAGGCGGGGGCGCCTATCTTGGCGAAGAAGAAGCCGTGGACGGCGCCGATGGCGGCGCCGGAGGCCAGCGCGACCAGGACGGCCAGCCATTCCTGGACGCCGTGGGTGACGGCGAGGACGGCCACGATGGCGCCGGAGACGCCGGAGACGGAGCCCACCGAGAGGTCGATCTCGCCCAGCAGCAGCACGAAGATGATGCCGACGGCCATCATGCCGGTGGCGACCATGGTGACGGCGATGTTGCTGAGGTTCTGGGCGGAGAGGAAGTTCGAGTTCAGGCTCTGGAAGATGGTCCAGATGATGACCAGGCCCACGACCACCGGCAGGGAGCCGAGGTCGCCGGCGCGCATCTTGCGCTTGAACTCGCCCACGTAGCCGGCGAGGCCCTGCTCGCGGACGAGGAGGCGGGGGTCGACGGCGGGTATCGCGTCGGCCGGTGCGGCCGGGTTCACCGCGGTCTTGTCGGTGCTCACTTGCGGGCCTCCCCGGTGCGCGCCGCACGGCGGGTCACGGCGTTGTCCGTGGCGCCCGTGATGGCGGAGATGATCTCTTCCTGCGAGGTGCCCGCGACGTCGAAGACACCGTTGTTGCGGCCGAGGCGCAGCACCGCGACGCGGTCCGCCACGGCCTTGACGTCGGCCATGTTGTGGCTGATGAGGATGACGGCGTGGCCGCGGTCGCGGAGCCGTTCCACCAGGTCGAGGACCTGGGCGGTCTGCTCCACGCCGAGGGCGGCGGTGGGCTCGTCGAGGATGACCAGCTGCGGGTCGCCGAGCATGGAGCGGGCGATCGCCACGGTCTGGCGCTGACCGCCGGAGAGCGAGGCGATCGGGATCCGCACGCTGGGGATCCGGATGGACAGGGTGGTCAGGAGCTCGCGGGCGCGGCGCTCCATCTCCACCTCGTCGAGGACGCCGCGGCGCTTGAGCTCGCGGCCCAGGAAGAGGTTGCCGACCACGTCGATGTTGTCGCAGAGGGCGAGGTCCTGGTAGACGGTGGCGATGCCCAGGTTCTGGGCGTCCTGGGGCTTGTCGACCGAGACCGGGCGGCCCTGCCACTCGATGACTCCGTCATCGATGGGGTGCACTCCGGCGATGGTCTTGACGAGCGTGGACTTTCCGGCGCCGTTGTCGCCGACGAGGGCGACCACCTCGCCGGAGTGGATCTCGAGCTCTACGTCCGTGAGCGCCTGGACGGCGCCGAACCGCTTCGAGACCCCTCGCAACGCCAGCACGGGCGCAGCGGACACATGAACCATCTCCTTCGCCGCCTGACCGGCGGGGATGTCGTACGAGAGACGCGTGGGAAGACGCGTGGGGAAGGGCGGGGGTGGGGCGGGAGAACTGCCTGAACGTTTCTGCCCGGCGCCCCGCTCGGTGGCGGGGTGGTGGGGCGGGGCGCCGGGCAGGCGCGGGGGTCCTACCGGAGCGGGGCGTCCGGGCCCGGGGGCCCGGGGCGCTCCCGGCGGGACGCGGGTGCTACTTCAGGCCGACCTTGGCGCAGTCGGCGGCGTACTTGCCGGCGCAGATCTCCTCGACGGTGTACACGCCGTCCTTGACCACGGTGTCCTTGATGTTGGCCTTGGTCAGCGAGACGACCGGGACCAGCACGGAGGGCACGCCCTGGGTGGTGGGGCTGTCCACCTTGGACTTGGCGATGGAGTCGAGCTTCTCGCCCTTGGCCAGCGCGACCGCCATGGCCGCGGCGGCCTCGGCCTCGGGGGCGTACGGCTTGTAGACGCTCATGAACTGCTCGCCCGCCACGATCCGCTGCACACCGGCGAGTTCGGCGTCCTGGCCGGTGACCGGGGGCAGCGGGGAGACGCCGGCGGACTTCAGGGCGGTGATGATGCCACCGGCCATGCCGTCGTTGGCGGAGTAGACGCCGACGATCTTGTCCTTGCCGAGGGCGGAGATCGCGGCCTCCATGTTGCCGTTGGCGTTCTCCGGCTTCCACTCCTTGGTGTCGTACTCCTTGCCGACGGTCACCTTGCCGTCGAGCTGGGAGTGCGCGCCCTTCTTGAAGAGGGCGGCGTTCGGGTCCGTGACGGAGCCGTTCATCATCACGATCTGCCCGGACTTGGCCTTGTCGCCCAGCGCCTCCAGCAGGGCCTTGCCCTGGACCCGGCCGACCTCTTCGTTGTCGAAGGAGGTGTAGGCGTCGATGGGGCCCTCGGCGAGGCGGTCGTAGGCGACGACCGGGATGCCCGCGTCCTTGGCCTTCTTGACCGAACCGGCGATGGCCTTGGAGTCCACCGCGTCGATGATGAGGACGTCCACCTTGTTGGTGATCATCGCGTCGACCTGCGAGTTCTGCACGGTCGCGTCCTGCTTGGCGTTGGCGTAGACCACCTCGCCCTTGCCGCCGGTCAGCTCCTTGACCTTCTTCTCGATGAGCGGCTGGTCGAACTTCTCGTAGCGGGCGGTCTGGTTCTCCGGCAGGAGCAGACCTATCTTCACCGCGTCTCCGGTGGCGGAACCGGAGCTCTTGGTCTCCTCGTTCGTGCCTTCGGCCTGCTTGGCGCTGCCACAGGCGGCGAGGGAAACGGCCATCGCGGTGGCGGCAACGGCGACGGCGGCACGACGCATGCGCGTGTTCATCTTGTGAACCTCCCTGACGAGGCCGCGTCGTTGCGGCCGAGGTGATGGAAGTCAACTCGGCCACAACTTTGGCGTCAAGGAGTGAATCCTTAACGAGATGACAACGGTGCCATTCGTTATCTAGCTGAAGACAAGGCGGGGGCACCGATGAGTCCGCCCAGAACGGTCGAATCCCCCATCTCGCTGAGCACCAGGGCCAGCGCGCCCAGGACTTCGGCCCGTCCGCCCAGGGCCCCGCTGGTCACCGTGAGCTGCCGCGCGGCACTGGGGATGGCGTACCGGGACACCGAGTCCCGTATGGGCGCCGTGACCAGCTCCCCGGCCTCGGCGAGACTGCCGCCGAGGACCACCCGGCTCGGGTTCAGGAGGTTGCAGAGGTTGGCGACACCGCTGCCGATGTGCCGTCCCACGTCCGCGACGACCCGCCGGCAGCCGGGGTCCCCGTCGCGGGCCAGCCGGACCACCCGCTCCATGGTCAGATCGGGCCCGTGGGTGCCCTGGAGCAGCGGCAGCACGTACCGGGCCGCGGCGAAGGTCTCCAGGCAGCCGCGGTTGCCGCAGCGGCAGACCGGGCCGGACTCGTCCAGGGTGATGTGCCCGATCTCCCCCGCGGTGCCGCCCGGCCCGCGGTAGATCTGCCCGTTGATGACCAGCCCGGCGCCGACGCCGGAGGCCACCTTGATGTAGGCGAGGTCCTTGACCCCGCGCCCGCTCCCCCAGACCAGCTCGCCCAGGGCGCCGAGGTTGGCGTCGTTGTCCACGTACACCGGGACCCCCAGCCGACGCGAGAGCTCCTCGCGCGGGTTGATGCCCGCCCAGCCCGGCAGGATGGCCGTGGAACCGAGCGTCCCGGACTCCACGTCGATGGGACCGGGCACGCCGAGGCCCACCCCGATCACCTTGTCGCGACCCACCCCGACGGTGTCGATGAGCTGTCCGACCAGCTTCTCCGCCCGGTCGAACCCCTCGGTCCAGGAGGCGTCCACGTCCAGCGGCTCGGCCTCCTCGGCCAGCACCCGGTGGGCGAGGTTGCCCACGGCCACCCGCAGGTGCTCGTGGCCGAAGTCGACCCCGATCACGATGCCCGCGTCACCGCTGAGGGAGACGCTGCGCGCCCGGCGGCCGCCCGCCGAGGTGTCGGTGACCTCGACCGTGCCGCCCTCCCTCAGCTCCCGGACGATGTTGGACACCGTGGCCGCCGACAGACCGGTGGCTCGGGCGATCTCGGCCTGCGTCATCGAACCGGCCAACCGGACGGCCCGTACGACCCGCTCCAGATTGGCCCGGTGCAGCGAGGACTGCGAACCCGGAGTCTCCACGACTCATCCACTCCTGCCCATAAGCGACGGCCCGGCCGTCGCCCCCCGGCCGGGAGCACACCGCGGGGGCCCGCGGCAGAGACCCCGGCATCTCTCCAACTTATGAAGACTAAGTCGAACCTGCGGGCATCCAGCCGTCAAGAGGGTGAGGCAGCACGAAACGGTCACTTGCGAGCGCATCCGGCCATAAGTACGAGAGATCCGGCCGCGGGATCCGTGTTACGTTCGTTGCGGCGCCGGTCCTCTGCGGCCTTCGAGGCCGGACGGGCGCCGCAGATCCGAGCCACCACCAGGTGCTCGGCGAGCGCGAGGCGAGGAGGTGTTCGGGATGAGTCCCGACCGAAGTTCCCGCCGCGCCCTCACCGGCTGACCGTACGGAACCCGCGGACCCCGTCCGCCCCGAAGGCCCCCCTTCACTTCCCGCACGCGTCACGTCCCGACGGCCGAGGACGAGCGGCCCCGGCTCCCCCGCGGTCCCGACACCACCGCGGCACGCCCCGGCCCGGTCCCACCCCCGCGTCACCGCTCCCCTTCCGCGTGCCCCGAGGCGCCCTCCGGCGCCCCGAAGGGACGCGACCCTTCCGTGCCCCGCCCCGGACGGCCGCCCCGTGCCGCCGCCCGCGGGCCCCCGACCACTCCGCGCCACCGCCCGGCCCCGCGCCGTGACGGCGGACCCGGAGGGAGGATTCGTCATGACCATGCTCACCCCTCGCACCCCCCGCCCCCTGGCGCCCCCGGGCCGCGGCCCCGGCGGCCGCCGCGACCGCAAGGCCGCCGAACTCCAGGCCCGCACCCGCACCGCCGGTGCCCGACTGACCGTGTTGGCCTCGCTGCCCGCCTCCCGCGTCCTCCAGGACCTCTCCACCACCCGCGACGGACTCCTCCACAGCGAGGCCGCCCTCCGCCGGGAGCGGTACGGACCCAACACCGTGGCCCGCGAGCGCACCCCCCACTGGCTCCTCCAGCTGGCCCGCGCCTACGCCAACCCCTTCATCCTCGTCCTGGTCCTCCTCGCCGCCGTCATGTACTGGCAGGACCCCGCCGACCCCGGCGTGGTGATCCTCTCCGTGATGGTCGGCGTCAGCGGCCTGCTCCGCTTCTGGCAGGAGCACCGCTCCGGCAAGGCCGCCGACGCCCTGAAGCGCCTGGTCACCACCACCTGCGCGGTCCAGCGCCGGTACGGCGGCGGCGCCTCCCCCACCGTCACCGAACTGCCCATGGACCAGGTGGTCCCCGGCGACGTGGTGATGCTGGCCGCGGGCGACCTGATCCCCGCCGACCTGCGGCTGCTCACCGCCAAGGACCTGATGGTCTCCCAGGCGGCCCTGTCCGGCGAGTCCCTGCCGGTGGCCAAGTCCGACCTGCGGGCCGGGGACTCCGGCCACGAGTCCGTCTCCGACCCGGTGGAGGCCGGGAACCTCTGCCTCATGGGCACCTCCGTCACCTCCGGCACCGCCACCGGCGTGGTCGTGGCCACGGGCTCCCGCACCTGGTTCGGCTCCATGGCCGGCTCCCTGGCGGGCGAGCGGCCCGCGACCAACTTCGACCACGGCGTGCGCCGGGTCAGCTTCCTGCTGATCCGCTTCATGCTGGTGATGGTCCCCGTGGTCTTCGTGATCAACGGACTCACCAAGGGCGACTGGAACGAAGCGTTCCTGTTCGGCGTCGCGGTGGCCGTCGGCCTGACCCCGGAGATGCTCCCGATGGTCGTGTCCGCCAACCTCGCCCGCGGAGCGGTGGCCATGTCCCGTCGCAAGGTGGTCGTCAAGCGCCTCAACGCCATCCAGAACCTGGGCGCCATGGACGTCCTGTGCACCGACAAGACCGGCACCCTCACCGAGGACCGGATCGTCCTGGACCGCTACCTCGACGTGCGCGGCGCCGAGGACGAGGAGGTCCTCCAGTACGGCTACCTCAACGCGCACTTCCAGACCGGGCTGCGGAACCTGATGGACCGGGCGGTCATCGACCGGGTGGACGAGGCCGAGGAGGTTGTCGTCGACGCGCGCTTCACGCTGGTCGACGAGATCCCCTTCGACTTCGCCCGCCGCCGGATGTCCGTGGTCCTGGCCCGCAACGGCCTGGTGGCGGACGGCCCGGCCGAGCACGTGCTCATCACCAAGGGGGCCGTCGAGGAGGTCCTGGAGCTCTGCACCCACGTGGTGGAGGACGGCCGCACCGTGGAGCTCACCGAGTCCGCGCGGATCCGGGCCGGGCTCACCGCCGTGGAGAACAACCGGCAGGGCCTGCGCGTCCTGGCCGTCGCCACCCGCCGCGTGGACGCCCCCCGCGACACCTACACGGTGGCCGACGAGAGCGGCCTGACCCTGGTGGGCTTCCTGGCCTTCCTGGACCCGCCGAAGGCCAGCGCGGCCGCCGCCCTGCGGGGCCTCGCCGACAAGGGCGTGGCCGTGAAGGTGGTCACCGGCGACAACGAACTGGTCGCCGCCCGGGTCTGCGCCGACGTGGGCATCGAGGTCGGCGACGTGGTCCTCGGAGCCGACACCGACGGCCTCGACGAGCCCGCCCTGCGCGAGCTGGCCGCCCGCACCACCGTCTTCGCCAAGGTCAACCCCGTGCAGAAGGCCCGCATCGTCCGGGCCCTGCGGGCCGGCGGACACACCGTGGGCTTCCTCGGCGACGGCATCAACGACGCCGCCGCGCTGCGCGAGGCCGACGTGGGCATCTCCGTGGACACCGCGGTGGACATCGCCAAGGAGTCCGCGGACATCATCCTGCTGGAGAAGGACCTGACCGTCCTGGAGCAGGGCGTCCTCCAGGGCCGCACCACCTTCGGCAACACCATCAAGTACATCAAGATGACGGCCTCCTCGAACTTCGGCAACGTCTTCTCGGTGCTGGTGGCCTCGGCCTTCCTGCCCTTCCAGCCGATGCTCGCGATCATGCTGCTGGTGCAGAACCTGGTCTACGACATCGCCCAGCTGGCCACCCCCTGGGACCGGATGGACGAGGAGTACCTGCGCAAGCCGCGGAACTGGGACGCCAAGGGCATCGGCCGGTTCATGGTCACCGTCGGACCCGTCAGCTCGATCTTCGACATCGCGATGTTCCTGATCATGTGGCACGTGTTCGCCGCGAACAGCGGGGCCCACGCGGCCCTCTTCCAGTCCGGCTGGTTCGTGGAGGGGCTGCTCTCGCAGACCCTGGTGGTCCACATGATCCGGACCAGGAAGATCCCCTTCCTGCAGTCCCGGGCCTCCTGGCCGGTGATGGCGATGACCGTCCTCGCGGTGCTGACCGGCCTGTGGCTGCCCTTCTCCCCGCTCGCAGGCTCCCTGGGGATGGTCCCGCTGCCCGCCGCCTACTTCCCCTGGCTGGTCGGCGTGCTCCTGGCCTACTGCACCCTGACCCAGCTGGTGAAGACGGCCTACATCCGCCGCTTCGGCACCTGGCTCTGAGCACGGGGCGCGGCCCCGGCCCGTCACACGGGACCGGAGACGGAGACGGAGACCGCACCGCGGCCCGGCCCCCTCGCACAGGGGCCGGGCCGCGGTGTCCTGCGCGCCGGCGGTTCGCCGCCGGCGGGGCTACTTGATGGTGGCCGAGGTCAGACCGGCCTGGATCTGCCGCTGGAAGGACAGGTAGACCACCAGCATCGGGATCATCGCGATGGTGACGCCCGCGAACAGCACCGGCAGGTCGGTCTCGTACCCCATCTGGTACTGGAGCTGCACCAGGCCCTGGGTGAGCATGTAGCGCTCGGGGTCGCTGCTGTCCTGGGGCTGCATCAGGACCGCGGGAAGGATGTACTGGTTCCACTGGCCCAGGACGTTGAATATCCCCACGCTGATCAGTCCGGGCTTGGCCATCGGCAGCATCACCTGGAAGAAGATCCGGGTGTGCGAGGCCCCGTCGATCACCGCCGCCTCGTGCACGGCCGTGGGCAGCGTGCGGAAGAAGGAGTGCATGAAGAACACCGTGAACGGCATCGAGTAGGCGACGTACACCAGGATCAGGCCCTGGTAGCTGTTCAGCATGTCCAGCCGCTTCACCATGAAGAACAGCGGCACCAGCGCCAGGAAGACCGGGAACATCGCCCCGCTGACGAAGAAGTAGTACGTGAGCCGGTTCCCGCGGAACGGGTAGCGGGCCAGCACGTAGGCCGCCATCGACCCGAAGAGCATGGTCAGCGGCACCGAGAACACCATGACGATGAGGGTGTTGGCGAAGTAGTCGCCGATGCCCTTGTCCCAGGCCCGGGAGAACGCGTCGAAGTGCCAGTTCGAGGGCCAGCTCAGGGCCGAGCCGCCGATCTGCGCGTCCGTCTTGAAGGAGCCCAGGGCCAGCCAGACCAGCGGCAGGACGATCAGTATCGCCCAGACGGCCAGGAAGCCGTGGGAGAAGACGTTCAGGACCGTCCCCTCGGAGCGGCGGTTCTCCCGCTCGCCGGTCCGCCCCGAGCCCCCGGCGCGCTCCGCGGCCGCCTCTCCGGGGGCCTTGATGACAGTGGTCATTTTCTTCTCCCGCTCAGAACTCGACGTGGTCGCGGCGGGTGGCACGCAGCGTGACGATCGACAGGACCATGGTCAGGACGAGCATGACCACGCCCATCGCGCAGGCGTACCCGCTCTGGCCCAGGTAGAGGAAGTTGCGCATCAGCACCGTGGCCATGACCTCGCTGTGGTGGTCGGGGCCGCCGCCGAACTGCCCCGAGGTCATGGTGGACACCAGCACGAACATGTCCATCGCGACGATGCCGAGGTAGACCGCGGAGGTCTGGACGGAGTCCCACAGCAGCGGGAGCGTGACCTTGAAGAAGGTCTGGGCGCGGCCCGCGCCGTCCAGCAGGGCCGCCTCGTAGATGTCCTTGGGCACCGACTGCATGGCGGCGGAGAAGAGCACCAGGTAGAAGCCCACCCCGTGCCAGACCACCACCAGCAGCAGGCACCAGAGCACGAGGTTCGGCTCGTTCAGCCACTCGATGGGCGCGGTGGCGTCCACCAGGCCGAGCTTGATGAGCACGCCGTTGAGGAGGCCGCCCTCGTCGCTGCGGTACACCGCGCCGAAGAGCACGGCGAGGATGGTGAGGGAGAGGACCTGCGGGAAGAAGTAGACGATCTTGTAGAAGCGCGATCCCCGCACGCCCTGCACCCCGCCCGCCCCGCTGCGCCCTCCGGCGTTCACCATGAAGGCGAAGAAGAGGGCGAGCAGGATGGTGATGACGGGGACGAACACCAGGAGCAGCACGTTGTGCCAGATGGCGCTGAGGAAGACCTCGTCCTTCAGCAGGTTCTGGTAGTTCTGCAGGCCGACGAAGTCGAACGTCGGCGACTGGCCGCTCCAGTTGGTGAAGGAATAGCCGAACGTCTGGATGTACGGCCAGATCACGAAGGTCAGGTACAGCGCGAGCGGTACGACGAGGAAGCCGGCGATGAAGCCGCCCCGTCCTTTGCTCCGGGCTACGTTGCTCATGGTGTCCGTCCCGTCCCGGTGCCCTTAGTCGCGTCGGTTGTTCTTGGCGTTGGGGTCCTTGGCGGCCTTGTTGACGGCGGCCTGGGCCCGCTTGATCCACTCCTTGGGCTGGATGCGCTTGGCCATCAGCTCGTTGGAGGCGTTCTGGATGTCCAGGTCCATCTGGCTGTACCAGTCCGGGTAGCGGTAGTTGAAGGTGTTGTCACCGGCCGCCTTGAGGGCGTCCACCGCGGACTTGGTGCCGGGGCGCAGCTGGACGTTGGGGTCCACGCCGTCCTTGACGATGGTCAGGGAGTTGGCCTGCTGGGCGAAGATGGTGGACCACTCGCGGGAGAGCATGGAGCGGATGAACTCCAGGCCGCCGGCCTTGTTCGCGGCCTTCTCGGGGACGATGAAGGGCTCGCCGGCGCCGGCGCGGATGGCCTCGAAGGGGAGCTTGCTGCCGGGCAGGACGGGCATGGGCAGGAAGCGCATGTCGAAGTCGGCCGGGGTCTGCTTGATCTGCTCGTTCTCCAGCCAGGAGCCGCAGGTGATGAAGGCGGCCTTGTACTGGTTCCAGCGGGTCTGCGAGTCGGTGTGGGTGAGGCCGTTGGTGCCCGGCATCAGCAGGCCCTTCTCGACCACCTCGTAGACGGCCTCGACGGCTTCGAGGGCCACGGGGTTGTTCTCGAAGGCGTTGGCCTCCAGGTTGTCGATCGCCTTCATGGAGTCCAGGCCGCCCTTCTTGGCGATCAGGTCCATGATGGCGACGTTGATGTAGTACGGGTACTTGCCCTGGTGGGCGAGGCCGCCGAGGCCCGCCGCCTTGGCCTTGCCGCAGACGTCGAGGAACTCGTCCCAGGTCTTGGGCGGGTTCCAGCCCTTCTCCTTGAAGAGCTTGCCGGAGTACCACAGGCCCCAGACGGTGTACACGTAGTTCACGGAGACGAACTTGCCTCCCTGGGTGCCCTGTTCGATGGTGCCGGGGATGAGCATGTCCCGGACCTTCTTGGTGGGGTCGTCCAGGGAGGGGGAGTCGAGGACCGGGGTGAGGTCGGCGAGCTGCCCGCCCTTGAAGAGCACGTCGAGCTTGATCTGCTGGGCGCCGGAGTCGTCGACGACGTCCGGCGGGTTGCCGCCGTTGAAGCGGGGCTGGAGCTTGGCGGTGATCTCCTGGGTGCCCAGGTGCGAGGAGGTGGTGCCCCACTTCTTGTCGAAGGCGGCCTCCCACGCCTTGGCGTAGTCGTCGCCGTAGCCGCCCTTGAAGACGACCACGTCGAGCTTGCTGCCCTTGGCGACGCCGAAGGGGTTGTTCTTGTCCGCCTTGGCGGTCGGGGTGGTCTTCGGCTTCTCCTCGCCGCCGCCCGAGGCGCACGCGGACAGGAAGCTCATCGTCGGCACCGCGATCAGGCCGAGTGCCGCGGAGCGCTTGATCAGGTCGCGGCGGCCGACGCCGGAGGCGTCCTGGCCGGCGTTCGCGACCGGCTGCTCGCCGTGGGCGGAGGTGGATCCCATGCTCAAGTCCTCGCCTTCGTCAGGAGTGTGAAGGAGGCCGGAAACAACGGCAGTTGCCGTCCATGCGGACATCACCGCAGGTCCCCGCCGTCCCCCGGTCCGGGGCCGCTCGATACCGCGGTGGTCCGGACGGGCACAGGTATAGTCCACTTCCGCTCGCCTGAGCAAGATCGTGCACAAGGATGACCGCCAGCTTTTCCGAGTTGAGACCTGTCCGTCACCGGGAATGCCTTCCCAGAAAAGCGGAAGGGCCGTACCCCCTTAACGGGGATACGGCCCTTTGGTGCCGAAGTCCGGCTATTCAGCCGATGCGGTCGTCACCGGTCACCGCGGGACGGCTCGGTCAGCCGCGGATCAGGTTGCGCAGCACGTACTGCATGATGCCGCCGTTGCGGTAGTAGTCCGCCTCGCCGGGGGTGTCGATGCGGACGACCGCGTCGAACTCCACACCGGTGTCGGTGGTCACCTTGACGGTGCGCGGGGTGGTGCCGTCGTTGAGCTCCTCCACGCCGGTGAAGGAGAAGGTCTCCTCGCCGGAGAGGCCCAGGGAGGCCGCGGAGGCGCCCTCGGGGAACTGCAGGGGCAGGACGCCCATGCCGATCAGGTTGGAGCGGTGGATGCGCTCGTAGGACTCGGCGATGACCGCCTTGACGCCGAGGAGCGCGGTGCCCTTGGCCGCCCAGTCGCGGGAGGAGCCGGAGCCGTACTCCTTGCCCGCCAGGATGACCAGCGGGATGCCGGCGGCCTGGTAGTTCTGGGAGGCGTCGTAGATGAAGGAGACCGGGCCGTCGGCCTGGGTGAAGTCGCGGGTGAAGCCGCCCTCGGTGCCCGGCGCGATCTGGTTGCGCAGGCGGATGTTGGCGAAGGTGCCGCGGATCATGACCTCGTGGTTGCCGCGACGGGAACCGTACGAGTTGAAGTCGCGGCGCTCGACGCCGTGCTCGGTGAGGTACTTGCCGGCCGGGGTGTCGGCCTTGATCGCACCGGCCGGGGAGATGTGGTCGGTGGTGACCGAGTCGCCCAGCTTCGCCAGCACGCGGGCGCCGGCGATGTCGGAGACCGGGGTGGTCTCCATGGTCATGCCCTCGAAGTACGGGGGCTTGCGGACGTAGGTGGACTGCGGGTCCCACTCGAAGGTGTTGCCGGTGGGGATCGACAGCGCCTGCCACTGGGCGTCGCCCGCGAAGACGTCGCTGTAGGACTTGCTGAACATGTCCTCGCCGATGGCGTTCGCCACGACGTCGTTGACCTCGGCCTCGGAGGGCCAGATGTCGGCCAGGTACACCGGCTTGCCGTCGGTGTCGGTGCCGAGGACGTCCTTGGTGATGTCCACCTTCATGGAGCCCGCGATGGCGTACGCGACGACCAGCGGCGGGGAGGCCAGGTAGTTCATCTTGACGTCGGGGTTGATCCGGCCCTCGAAGTTGCGGTTGCCGGAGAGCACCGAGGTGACCGCGAGGTCGGCCTCGTTGATCGCCTTCGAGATCTCCTCGTCCAGCGGACCGGAGTTGCCGATGCAGGTGGTGCAGCCGTAGCCGACCAGGTTGAAGCCCAGCTTGTCCAGGTACGGGGTCAGGCCGGCCTTGTCGAAGTAGTCGGTGACGACCTTCGAGCCCGGGGCGAGGGTGGTCTTCACCCACGGCTTGCGGGTCAGGCCCTTCTCGGCCGCCTTCTTCGCCACGAGCGCCGCGGCGACCATGACGTAGGGGTTGGAGGTGTTGGTGCAGGAGGTGATCGCGGCGACGGTGACGGCGCCGTGGTCGATCTCGAAGGAGGTGCCGTCGGCCAGGGTCACCCGGGTCGGCTTGGTGGGCACGCCGTTGGCGGCGGCCGGCGAGTCGGACGCCGGGAAGGACTCCTTGCCGGCCTCCTCGTCGTCGCTGACGTAGTTGCGCACGTCCACGGCGAACTGCTGGGCGGCGTTGGCGAGGACGATGCGGTCCTGCGGGCGCTTCGGGCCGGCGATGGAGGGGACGACCGTGGAGAGGTCGAGCTCCAGCTTCTCGGAGAAGTCCGGCTCGGCGGCCGGGTCCAGCCACAGGCCCTGCTCCTTGGCGTACGCCTCGACGAGCGCGACCTGCTGCTCGGAGCGGCCGGTCAGGCGCAGGTACTTCAGGGTCTCGCCGTCGATCGGGAAGGTCGCGGCGGTGGAGCCGAACTCCGGCGACATGTTGCCGATGGTGGCGCGGTTGGCGAGCGAGGTGGCGGCGACGCCCTCGCCGTAGAACTCGACGAACTTGCCGACGACACCGTGCTTGCGCAGCATCTCGGTGATGGTCAGCACCAGGTCGGTGGCGGTGGTGCCGGTGGGCAGCTCGCCGGTCAGCTTGAAGCCGACCACGCGCGGGATCAGCATGGAGACCGGCTGGCCCAGCATCGCGGCCTCGGCCTCGATGCCGCCGACGCCCCAGCCCAGCACACCGAGGCCGTTGACCATGGTGGTGTGGGAGTCGGTGCCGACGAGGGTGTCGGGGTACGCCTGGCCGTTGCGGACCATGACGGTGCGGGCCAGGTGCTCGATGTTGACCTGGTGGACGATGCCGGTGCCCGGGGGGACGACCTTGAAGTCGTCGAAGGCGGTCTGGCCCCAGCGCAGGAACTGGTAGCGCTCCTTGTTGCGGCCGTACTCCAGCTCGACGTTCTGCGCGAAGGCGTCCTTCGTGCCGAACTTGTCCGCGATGACGGAGTGGTCGATGACCATCTCGGCGGGCGAGAGCGGGTTGATCTTCGCCGGGTCGCCGCCGAGGGCCTTCACGGCCTCGCGCATGGTGGCGAGGTCCACGACGCAGGGCACGCCGGTGAAGTCCTGCATGATCACGCGCGCCGGCGTGAACTGGATCTCCTGGCTGGGCTGGGCCTGGGAGTCCCAGCCGCCGAGCGCCCGGATGTGGTCGGCCGTGATGTTGGCGCCGTCCTCGGTACGGAGCAGGTTCTCCAGCAGCACCTTCAGGCTGTACGGGAGGCGGGCCGAGCCCTCCACCTTGTCCAGCCGGAAGATCTCGTACGACTCGTCGCCCACCTGCAGCGTGCTACGGGCGTCGAAGCTGTTCGCCGACACGACAGTCTCCTTCATGCATGAATTCGCGCGTTCTACCGCATCCTGCCGCCACGCCCTCTGGCCAATCCATTAAGGTAAGGCTAAGTTAGGTAACCCTTACCTGGGGGCGGCTGCGGTACGCCTTCGGCAGATATCTCGATGTCGAGATAACTCTAGTACATGACCGGACGGAGCGACGAGGCACGCACCCGCAACGCCGCCGGCACCATCCGCGCACCGGCCCCCGCGGGCCCGCCGGCCCGCCCCGACTCGATCAGCGCCACCAGGGCCGCCACCGCCTCCGCCCCGGCCGCCTCCGGCCGCAGCGTGACCGTGGTCACGGGCGGTTCCGTGGCCCCGTACGCCGGGTCCTCGCTCGTACACACCACCAGCAGGTCCCCCGGCACCCCGAGACCGTGCCGGGCCGCCGCCGCCAGCACCTGCCGGCCCCCGGGGTCGTACGCGCAGTACACCGCGTCCGGACGGTCCCTCGGCGCCGCGCCGAAGGCCGCGTCGAAGGCGTGCCCCGGACCGTCCTCCGGGCCGAAGGGGACCACCACCTCCGCCACGCCCCGCTCGGCGCACCACTGCCGGTAGGCCGCGACCACGGCCCCCGTGTAGTGCTCGCGCCCGTGCCCGGAGTGCAGGGCCGGCCGGCGGGCCCCGGCGGCCGCCAGGTGGTCCAGCACCTCCCGGGTGGTGCCCGCGTGGTCGTTGTCCACCCACACGTCCCCCGGCCGGGGCTCGGGCGGCCGTCCGTCGAAGACCAGCGGCAGCCCGCGGGCCCGCAGCGCCCCCGGCACCGGATCCCCGGCCGGACTGTCCACCAGGAGCATCCCGTCCACGGCCAGCGTGTGCCACAACCCCTCCGCGCACCGCTCGGCGGGCAGCGTGGTCAGGGCGTAGCCGCGGGCGTGCGCGGCGGAGGTGGCCGCGGTGATGAACCGCGAGAAGTAGGCGATGGTCACGAAGTCCCACGCCGTCCCCGCGAAAGTGGTCACGGCCAGCCCCAGGGTGCGGGTACGGGGCCCGCGCCGGGTGCCGTACCCCAGCCCGGCGGCCACCTCCCGGACCCGGCGGCGGGTGCCCTCGCCGATCCGCCCGGTGCCGTTGAGGGCATGGCTGACCGTCGCGGTGGACACCTCCGCGGCCCGCGCGACGTCGGCGATGGTCGGTCCCGGCATGCGCGCCATCGTACGGATTCCGTGGCCGCGGGCGGGTTCTGGTTAAGAAGTTAATCACCCAGTGTCCTGCCCCACAGCGACGTCATTGGAGGGGTCATGAACGCAGCTCTGTCCCGCAGGGGACTGCTCGCCGCCGGTGCGGCGGGCCTGGCCGGTGCCGCGGCGGGGACGGTCCCGGCGGTCGCCGCCCCGACCGCCGCGGGACGCGGGACCGGATCGGCCTCGCTGATCCTGCACAACGCCCGGGTGTTCACCGGGGTGCCGGGGGCCGCCGTGGCCGAGGCGGTCGCGGTGGGCCGGGACGGCCGGATCCTCGCGGTCGGCACCGGCTCCGCGGTGCGCCGGCTGATCGGGCGGGACACCGAGGTGGTCAACGCCCGCGGGAACACCGTGATGAGCGGAATCCACGACGGGCACGTGCACCCGCTGGGCGCGGGCGAGCGGTCCCTGAAGCCCTCCCTGGCGGGCGCGGAGACCACGGTGGAGGAACTCCGGACCCTCCTGTCCGGCTTCCTCGCCGACAGCGGCGGCTCCGGGGCCGAGCCGGACACCTGGCTCGTGGTGGAGGACTGGAACCCGGTGGGCCTGCTGCCCTCAGGCACGGTCCCGCACCACACGATGCTCGACGCGCTGCCCACCCGCCGGCCGGTGGTCCTCGTCGGCGGGGACGGCCACAACCTGTGGGCCAACCGGCGCGCCCTCGACATCGCGGGCGTCACCGCCGCCACCCCCGACCCGCCCGGCGGACAGATCGTGAAGGGCCCGGACGGCAAGCCCTCCGGCGTGCTCAAGGACGACGCCCAGGGCCTGGTGACCCGCCACCTGCCCGTCCCCACCGAGGCCGAACTCGTCGCGGCCTGCGCGAAGGTGCTCGCCGAGGCCGCCGCCTCCGGCGTGACCACCATGATGGACGCCCTGGTGGGACGGCACGAGTTGGGGCTCTACCGGGCCCTGTCGGCCGCGGGCGGGCTGCCGCAGCGCATCGTCCCGGCGATCCGGCTCTCCGTGGAACAGACCAAGGACCCGGCCGCCGCCCTCGCCTACGCCAAGGGACTCCGCAAGGAGTTCACCGGCGTGCGCGGACTGCGGTTCGGCATGGTGAAGGTCTTCCTGGACGGGGTCATCGAGTACCCGGCCCAGACCGCCGCCCTCCTGGAGCCCTACCTGGACGGAAACGGCAAGCCCACCCGGAACCGGGGCGAACTGTACACATCGGCCCGGGAGTACGGCCGACTGTCGGCCGCCTTCAACCGGGCCGGCTGGCAGATGCACGCCCACGGGCTCGGGGACCGGGCCGTGCGCACCGCCCTGGACGGGTACGCGTACGCCCGCGAGGCCACCGGGCAGCGGGACCCCCGCAACGCCATCGCACACCTGGAGCTGGTCGACCCGGCGGACCTGCGGCGCTTCGCCCGGCTCGGGGTGACGGCCTGCATGCAGCTCCAGTGGGCGCAGCGCGACATCTGGACCGAGGAGGCCCTGCTGCCGTACATCGGGCCGCGGCGGCACCGGTGGCTGTACCCGGCGCGCAGCCTGGAGAAGGCCGGGGCACGACTGTCGGGCGGTTCGGACTGGCCGGTGGACCCGCTCCAGGTGTGGAACCAGCTGCAGACAGCCGTGGACCGCAAGGGCGCGGAGGGGAAGGGCCCGCTCTACCGGGAGCTGGAGGGGCTGAGCCGGGTGAGCTCCCTGCGGATGCACACCTCGGGCACCGCCTGGCAGCTGCGCCAGGAGGAGCTGACGGGGACCGTGCAGCGGGGCAAGGCGGCCGACCTGGTGCTGCTGGACCGGGACGTGACGCGCTGCCCGGTCGGGGACATCAGCGGCACGCGGGTGGAGCTGACGCTGGTCGGCGGGCGCACCGTGCACGACGTCCACACCGCGACCGGGCGGGCCGCGGCGGCCCGACTGGAGCAGGCGGCCGCGGCACCGCGACCGGCCTCGTACGCGGCGGTCCACGGCGGACGGCACCAGGCCTGCGGCTGCACCTCGCACTGAGGCTCCGCACTCCCCCGCCCCGTCCCGCGGTCTCTGACGCGACCTCAGTGGGCGGGGGCGGGCGGGGCGGGGGGTCGGGGACGTGACCGGGAGCGGGAGTCGGGTGCGGGAAAGGGCGCGGGGTCCGGATGCGGGCGCGGGCCCCTCGAACGGCGGTTCACAAACCGGTCTGAAAAGGTTCTGATAGTCCATACAGGTCATAGGACACGCCGGACCGACCCTCGATTCTGGCGTCATCTCATATCTGAGATATCGTCCCCCTCATGGCAGACGACTACCTCGTACGCATCGGCAAGCTCATCCGTGACGCCCGGCAGCACCGGGGCTGGACGCAGAGTCAGCTCGCGGACGCGCTCGGCACCAGCCAGAGCGCCGTCAACCGCATCGAGCGCGGCAACCAGAACATCAGCCTTGAGATGATCGCCCGGATCGGCGAGGCCCTCGACAGCGAGATCGTCTCCCTGGGCTACGCCGGCCCGATGCACCTGCGCGTGGTGGGCCGCCGCCGACTGTCCGGCGCCATCGACGTCAAGACGAGCAAGAACGCCTGTGTCGCCCTGCTCTGCGCCACCCTCCTCAACAAGGGCCGCACGGTGCTGCGCCGGGTCGCCCGCATCGAGGAGGTGTACCGCCTGCTGGAGGTCCTCAACTCCATCGGCGTCCGCACCCGCTGGATCAACGACGGCGTGGACCTGGAGATCGTCCCGCCGGCCCGCCTCGACATGGACGCCATCGACGCCGAGGCCGCCCGCCGCACCCGCAGCATCATCATGTTCCTCGGCCCGCTGCTGCACCGCCTGGACCGCTTCCGGCTGCCCTACGCGGGCGGCTGCGACCTCGGCACCCGCACCATCGAGCCGCACATGATCGCGCTGCGCCGGTTCGGTCTGGACATCACGGCCACCGAGGGGCTGTACCACGCCGAGGTCGAGCCGGGGATCTCCCCCGAGCGCCCGATCGTGCTGACCGAGCGCGGGGACACCGTCACCGAGAACGCCCTGCTGGCGGCGGCCCGGCACGACGGGGTCACCGTCATCCGCAACGCCTCCTCCAACTACATGGTCCAGGACCTCTGCTTCTTCCTGGAGGCCCTCGGCGTGAAGGTGGAGGGCATCGGCACCACCACCCTCACCGTGCACGGCGTCCCGACCATCGACGTGGACGTGGACTACTCCCCCTCCGAGGACCCGGTCGAGGCCATGAGCCTGCTGGCCGCCGCGGTGGTCACGGAGTCCGAGCTGACCATCCGCCGGGTGCCGATCGAGTTCATGGAGATCGAGCTCGCGGTCCTGGAGGAGATGGGCCTGGACCACGACCGCTCGGCCGAGTACAGCGCCGACAACGGCCGGACCCGACTGGTGGACCTCACCGTCCGCC
Source organism: Streptomyces sp. NPDC097619 (assembly GCF_040302735.1). NCBI lineage: Bacteria > Bacillati > Actinomycetota > Actinomycetes > Kitasatosporales > Streptomycetaceae > Streptomyces > Streptomyces sp. NPDC097619. The sequence continues at coordinate 23,313 of NZ_JBEOSD010000035.1, forward strand.
CCTCCAAGCTCGAAGCCCCGATCGACAAGATCCACCCGATGCCGTTCCCGGGGCTGAACATCGACAACGTCCCCTTCTTCGCGGCCATCGCCGCCGTGGCCCAGGGCCAGACCCTCATCCACGACTGGGTGTACGACAACCGCGCCATCTACCTCACGGACCTCAACCGCCTCGGCGGGCGCCTGCAACTGCTCGACCCTCACCGCGTGCTGGTCGAGGGCCCCACCCGCTGGCGCGCGGCCGAGATGATGTGCCCGCCGGCGCTCCGACCGGCGGTGGTGGTGCTCCTCGCGATGATGGCCGCCGAGGGCACCTCCGTCCTCCGCAACGTCTACGTCATCAACCGCGGCTACGAGGAACTCGCCGAGCGCCTCAACTCGGTGGGTGCCCAAATCGAGATCTTCCGGGACATCTGACCCTTCTCCACCCGGTGCCCCGTGGTGCGCCGAATGCGCCACGGGGCACCGGTGCGTCTCGAATACTGCGATCGCCCGTAAATCACACCTTCCCCTTGGGTATCTTGAGCGCGCTCCACATGTGGGGCGGATTTCAACCATCGGGAGGGGACCCCATGAAGAGGACCGCCACGTTCGTCGCGGCCGGCGCACTGGCCGTGGCCGCGTTCGCGGCCCCGCAGGCCACCGCCGCGCCGCACCAGGGCGGGGTGCACTTCGGCACGCTCCAGTTCGACGGTCCGGGCCCGGACCTGCCGCGGACCAACGCCAAGCTGAACGCCGAGTACGTGGACCTGCACAACAACACCCGCAGCGCCTTCAAGCTGAACGGCTACAAGGTCAAGACGGCCTCCGGGTACGTCTACACCTTCGGCAGCTTCACGCTCGGCGCCGGGAAGACCGTCCGCCTCCGCAACGGACAGGGCAACAACACCGTCAACAACGTGTACCGGAAGAAGGACAACTTCTGGTTCAACAACGACAAGGGGTCGGTGACCCTGATCGCCCCGAACGGCAGCAAGAAGGACAGCTGCGCGTGGAAGGCCAACGGCCGCGGGTACACCACCTGCCACTGAGCCGGACGGCGTTCGGTGGTGGGTGATCGGTGACACTGCGGTGTCACCGGTGACACTGCCATGTGACCGGTGACACCACCATGTGACCGGTGATGCTGTGGCGTCACCGGTCACCTGCCACAGTCGTCGCGCGGACCGCACCGAACGGGCTAATTCCGGACGGGACCCCGCCGGGGGATCGCCCGCGCGCCGGTGGCCCCCCAGAATCGGTAGTCGGAGCGGGGAACGCCGGAAACCACCGGCGCCCGCGGGGACTTCCAGGGGGCGGCATGAACGGCACCGGCATCAAGGACGGCACGCAGGCCGGCAGCGGCGGCCCGGGCGGGCGGATCGCCCCCTCGGCCGCCGCCCATCCGCTGCTCGGCTCGTTGCCCGAGCTGCGCGCCGACTCCCTCGGCGCGTTCCTCCGTGCGCACCGCACCTACGGGGACGTGGTGCAGCTGCACGCCGGGCCGCCCGGCCTGCGCCGCACCGTGTACTGCGTGTACTCCCCCGAGGGGGTGCAGCAGGTGCTGGCCTCGGAGTCGGGGAACTTCCGCAAGGACAACGCCATCTACCAGGAGATCCGGCTCTCCCTCGGCAACGGGCTGCTGACCAGCCAGGACGGCACGTACCAGCGGCAGCGGCGGCTGGTGCAGCCGCTGTTCACCCGGCGCCGGGTGGACGGGTACGCGCAAGCCGTGGCCACCGAGACCGCCACCCTGCTGGACTCCTGGCGGCGCCGGGACGCGACCACCCTGGACCTGGCCGGGGAGATGACGGGGCTGGCCCTGCGCACCGTCACCCGCATCCTGTTCGGCACCGACGTGGACGCCGCCGCGGACATCGTGGACCGCTCCTTCCCGGTGATCACCCATTACACGCTGCGCCGCGGGTACTCCCCGCTGAACCCGCCCCGGAACTGGCCCACCCCCGGCAACCGCAGGGCCGCCGCGGCCATCCGGGAGCTGTACGCGGTCTGCGACCGGATCATCGCCGGGCGCGGGCCGGTCGCCGGCGGCAGCGACGGCGCGGAGGGCTCCGAGGAGGCGGCGCAGGACCTGCTGACCCTGTTGGCGGGCGCGCGCAGCGCCGGGGAGGCGGCCTTCGACGCCGACGAACTGCGGGACCAGGTCCTGATCTTCCTGCTGGCCGGGCACGAGACCACGGCCACCTCCCTCGCCTTCTCCCTGCACCTGCTCGGGCTGAACCCCGAGGTGCAGGAGCGGGCGCGCGCGGAGGTGCTGTCGGTGCTGGGCGACCGGGACCCGGTGGCGGCGGACCTGGACGCCCTGCCGCTGCTGACGCGGGTGCTGAAGGAGGCCATGCGACTGTATCCGGCGGCGCCGGTGATCGGCCGGCGGGCGGTGGCCGCGACGGTGGTGGACGGTCACGAGATCCCGGCGGGCGCCGACGTGATCGTCGCGCCGTGGGTGTCTCACCGGGACCCGCGGTACTGGCCGGAGCCGGAGCGGTTCGACCCGGACCGGTTCCTGCCCGAGGCGGAGGCGGCCCGACCGCGGTACGCGTGGTTCCCCTTCGGTGGAGGGCCGCGGGCCTGCATCGGTCAGCACTTCTCGATGCTGGAGTCGGTGCTGGCCCTGGCCATGCTGTTGCGGGCGCACACCTTCGAGGGCGTGCCCGGGGAGATCCCGCTGGCCGCGGAGATCACGCTGCGGCCCTCGGTGCCGGTGCCGACCCGGATCGGTCCGGTGGGTCCCCGGGCCTCCTGAGCCGAGGACGGCCCCCGGGCCCCCGCGTCGGGGCCCGGGATTCCGGGGCGGGCGGGTCAGCCGGGGCGGGTCAGCCGGGAGCGGCCGGGGTGTGGTTGCCCTGGAGCCGTTCCCGGTCGGAGGCGCGCACCTGGATGGCGAACAGCGCGATCACGGCGGCGATCAGGGCGAACACGGCGGCGGCGATGAAGGCCGCGGACACCCCGGAGGTCAGCACCTGGTCGCCCCAGGGGTCGGGGAGCTGTCCGGTGCGCTCGAAGAACAGCCGCTCGGCGGGGCGTGCCTCGGCGAGGAAGACGGGCACCTGGCGGTCGGCCTCGTTGCGGCTGGCCGTGCCGAAGATGGTGACCAGGATGGACAGGCCCAGGGAACCGCCCACCTGCTGGGTGACGTTGAGGAGGCCGCTGGCCGCCCCGGACTCGCGGTCGGGGACGTTGGAGAGCGCCATCAGGGTGAGCGACACGAACTGCATGCCCATGCCGAGGCTGAAGACGAGCATGGGGCCGAGCACGCTGCCCAGGTAGGTGGAGTCGATGTCGGTCAGGGTCAGCCAGGAGAGGCCGCCCGCGGCGAGCAGTGCGCCGATCACCATGAAGGGCTTCGGGCCGTACTTCGGGAGCAGTTGGGAGGTGATGCCGGCGCCCACCGCGATGACGGCGCTGACCGGCAGGAAGGCCAGGCCGGCGCGGAGCGGGCTGAAGCCGAGCACGTTCTGCACGAAGAGGGTGAGGAAGAAGAACATGCCGAACATGGCGGCGGCGAGGGCGAGCATGATGCCGTAGGTTCCGGCGCGGTTGCGGTCGGCGAACATGTGCAGCGGGGTGATGGGCTGCTTGGAGCGCCGTTCCACCAGGATGAACAGCACGAGCAGGACGACCGCGAGCACGAAGGACGTGATGGTCAGGCCGTCGCGCCAGCCGTGTTGGGCGGCGCGGATGAACCCGTACACGAGCGCGGCCACGCCCAGGGTGGAGGTGAGGGCGCCCAGCACGTCGAAGTGGCCGGGGTGCCGCTCGGATTCGCGGATCACGCGGGTGGCGGCGAAGGCGATCAGCAGGGCGATCGGGACGTTCACGAAGAACACCCAGCGCCAGTCGAGCCATTCGACGAGGATGCCGCCGAGGAGCAGGCCGATGGCGCCGCCGCCCGCGGAGACGGCCGCGAAGACGCCGAAGGCGCGGTTGCGGGCGGGGCCTTCGGAGAAGGTGGTGGTGATCAGGGCGAGGGAGGTCGGGGAGGCGATGGCCCCGCCGACGCCCTGGAGGGCGCGGGCCGCGAGGAGCTGGCCGGAGTTCTGGGCGAGGCCGCCGAGGAGGGAGGCCAGGCCGAAGAGGAGGACGCCGAACACGAAGACCCGGCGGCGGCCGAGGATGTCGCCGACGCGGCCGCCGAGGAGCAGGAGGCCGCCGAAGGTCAGGGTGTAGGCGTTGACCACCCAGGACAGGCTGGTGGTCGAGAAGTGGAGGGACTCCTGCACGTGCGGGAGTGCGATGTTCACGATGGTGATGTCGAGCACGATCATGAGCTGGCAGGAAGCGATGACGAACAGGGCGAGCCCGTTCCCGCTTCCTCGGACCTTGCCGTCGGTCCCGTTGGTGGTCGGCAGAGTTTTCCGGTCCACCCTTTCGACGCTAAGGCGGCACCGACGGGGCCACCACTCGAACGGGCTAAGACCAGGGTATGGGACAGTGTAATTTCACATGTCACACTGCTTTTATGGATCCCTTCCTCACCCTCTCCGCCCGCACCGCCCGCTTCACCCACGGCGCCCCCCGCGCCGCCGCCTTCGGCGACGAAGGCCGCCTCCTCTGGTTCCTGCGCTCCACCGGCCCCACCGACCCCGTCGACTCCCTCCGCCTCCTCGACACCCGCACCACCGACCCCGCCACCGGCGCCCCCGTCGAACGCCTCCTCGCCGACCCCGCTCTCCTCGCACCCGAGGGCGGCACCCTCCCCCTCCCGGAGCGGCGACTCCGCGAACGCGTCCGCCTCACCGCACCCGGCATCGGCTCCTTCGCCCTCGACGCGACCGGCACCACCGCCGTCCTCGCCCTCCACGGCCGCCTCTTCCGCGTCACCGCCGAGGGCGCCGCACCCGAGGAACTGCCCACCGCAGGGCCCGCCTTCGACCCCCGCCCCACCCCCGACGGCACCCGCGTCGCCTACGTCACCGACGACGCCCTCCACACCACCCCCGGCGGCCGCGTCAGCCCCGACGACGGAGCCCGCTGGGGCGTGGCCGAGTTTGCCGCCGCCGAGGAACTCGGACGCTCACGGGGCCACTGGTGGTCCCCCGACGGTCGGACCCTCCTCGCCACCCGGGTCGCCGAAGACGCCCTGCCCCGCCGCCACTTCGCCGACCCCGAGCACCCCGAACTCCCCGCCGACGACTTCGCCTACCCCCAGGCGGGCGGCCCCAACGCCCGGGTCGAACTCTGGATCCTCGGACCCGAGGACCACCGGGTCCGCCTGCACTGGGACACCGACACCCATCCCTACCTCTCCGACGCCGGCTGGGAATCCGACGACGAGATCCTCCTCACCGTCCAGGACCGCCTCCAGCAAGAGGTCCTCCTGCTCTCCGCCGACCCCGCCACCGGCACCACCCGCGTGCTCTCCCGCACCACCCACCCCCAGTGGGTGGACCCCCTCCCCGGCACCCCCGCCCGCCTCCCCGACGGCCGCCTCCTCACCGCCGCCGACACCCCCGGCGGCGCCGCCCGCGGCCTCGCCCTGGACGGCACCCCCCTCACCGGCGACGACCTCCAGGTCCGCGCCGTCGCCGGCACCCACGAGGGCGCCCTCCTCCTCCACGCCGGCCAGGGCGACCCCGCCCACCAGCAGGTCCTGCTCCTCGACCCCGACACCCGGGAACTCCGGACCCTCGCCGGCGGACCCGGGGTGCACACCGCCCTCGCCTCCGCGGGCGCCCTGCTCCTCACCTCCGCCGACGACACCGGCGTACGACGCACCCTGCGCACCGCCGACGGGGCCGAGCACACCCTCACGGACCTCTCCGCACCACTGCCGTACAAGGTGACACCTCACCTGTCACGGGTCACCGAACACGGCCTCCCCACCGCCCTGGTCCTCCCCCGCCACCACGTACCGGGCCGGAAACTGCCCGTCCTCCTCGACGTGTACGGCGGCCCCGGCTACCAGGCCGTGGCCGCCGAACCCCGCCGCTGGCAGGCCCGACAGTGGTGGGCCGACCAGGGCTTCGCCGTGGTCACCACCGACAACCGCGGCACACCCTTCGTCTCGCCCGACTTCACCCACGCCGTGTACCGGGGCTTCTCCGAGGTCACCCTGACCGACCAGGTCGACGCCCTCCGCGCGCTCGGCGACCGCCACCCCGACCTCGACCTCGACCGGGTCGGCGTCCGCGGCTGGTCCTACGGCGGCTACCTGGCGGCCCTCGCGGTCCTCCGCCGCCCCGACGTCTTCCACGCCGCCGTCGCCGGCGCCGCCCCCACCGACTTCCGGCTCTACGACACCGCCTACACCGAGCGCTACCTCGGCCTCCCCCAGGACCACCCCGAGGTCTACGAACGGGACTGCCTGATCCCCGACGCCCCCGCCCTCACCCGGCCCCTGCTCCTCGTGCACGGGCTGGCCGACGACAACGTCCACCCCTCCCACACCCTCCGGCTCTCCCGCGCCCTCACCGACGCGGGCCGCCCCCACCGCACCCTCCTGCTGCCCGGCGTCACCCACATGACCCCGGACGGCACGAACGAGCGCCTGATGGCGGTGGAACGCGAGTTCCTGCTCGACGCCCTCCGCTGACACCGGACACGCACGAGGGGCCCCGGAGACGACGTCGTCTCCGGGGCCCCTCGGCCGTGCCTCCCGCGAGGTCCCGTCCGGGTCGGGTCCCCTCGGGTCGGGTCCCGTCAGTCCCCGGGGAAGTGGCAGGCCACCTCACGGTTCACGCCCGGCGCGGTGATCCGCAGCAGCGGCCGCTCCGTCCGGCACACGTCCTGAGCCTTCGCGCACCGCGGGTGGAAGCTGCACCCCGGCGGCGGGGCGGCCGGGCTCGGCGGGTCCCCGAGCAGGGTGATCCGCTCCCGACGCCGTTCCGCGGCCGGGTCCGGCAGCGGCACCGCCGACAGCAGGGCCCGGGTGTAGGGGTGCTGCGGGTCCGCGTACAGGGCCGCCTTGTCGCCGATCTCGACGATCCGCCCCAGGTACATCACCGCCACCCGGTCGCTGACCCGCTTCACCACCGACAGGTCGTGGGCGATGAACACGTAGGCCAGTCCCAGCTCCGCGCGCAGCCGCTCCATCAGGTTCACGATCTGCGCCTGCACGGAGACGTCCAGAGCGGAGACGGGTTCGTCGGCCACCACCAGGCGGGGGCTGGTGGCCAGCGAGCGGGCGATGCCGATGCGCTGGGCCTGTCCGCCGGAGAACTCGTGCGGGTAGCGGTCGATGTGCTCGGGGATCAGACCCACCAGCTCCATCAGCTCCGCCGCCCGTCGGCGGGCGTCGGCCGCGCTCCAGCCCTGTACCAGCAGCGGATCGGAGATGATCCGGGCCACGGTCTGGCGGGGGTTGAGGGAGGAGTGCGGGTCCTGGAAGACCATCTGCAGGTGCCGCCGGTGCGGGCGCATGGCCGCCGGGGACAGCCGGGAGATCTCCCGGCCGTCGAAGCGGATGCTGCCGGCGGTGGGCTCCAGCAGGCGGACCAGCATCCGCCCGGTGGTGGACTTGCCGCAGCCGGACTCCCCCACCAGGCCGAGGGTCTCCCCCGCCGCCAGGTCGAAGGACACCCCGTCCACCGCCCGCACCGGGGCACCGCGCCGGCCGAGGGAGGAACGGCGGCCGGGGAAGGCCATGGTGAGGTCGCGGACCTCCAGCAGCGGGGCGGTCCCCGGCTCCCCGGGGCGCCGGGCGTCGGGCACGGCCGCCGCCCCCCGCTCCGGTTCGGGCCGGGTGCCGCTGACGGGTGCCGTGGTCATCGGGCAGCCTCCTGGACGGCGCCCGCGAAGTGGCAGGCCGTCATACGTGCGGTGTCACCGTACGGTGCGAAATGTGGCCGCTCATCGCGGCACCGCTCCCGCTCCGCCTCCGTACCGGCCGCCGCCCGCGCGCACCGCGGGGCGAAGGCGCAGCCCGGAGCCGGGGCCAGCAGCGAGGGCGGGGAGCCGGGGATCGCCCGCAGCGGAGCGTCGTCGGCGTCGTCGAGCCGGGGCAGGGAGTCCAGCAGCCCCTGCGTGTACGGGTGCGTCGGGCCGGTGAACAGCTCGTCGACACCGGCCTGTTCGGCGGCCCGGCCGCCGTACATCACCAGCACCTCGTGGGCCACCCGGGCCACCACCCCCAGGTCGTGGGTGATCATGATGACCCCGAGCCCGCGGTCCTGCTGGATGCGCGCGATCAGCTCCAGGATCTGGGCCTGCACGGTGACGTCGAGGGCCGTGGTGGGCTCGTCGGCGATCAGCAGGTCCGGTTCGCAGGCCAGGGCCATCGCGATCATGGCGCGTTGGCGCATGCCCCCGGAGAACTGGTGCGGGTACTCGCCCGCCCGGCGCGCCGGTTCGGGGATGCCCACCTCCGCGAGCATCTCCACCGCGCGCTTGCGGGCCGCGGACCGGCCGGCCCGGAAGTGCACCCGGTAGTGCTCGGCGATCTGCTCGCCCACGGTGTAGTAGGGGTGCAGGCTGGACAGCGGGTCCTGGAAGATCATCGCCATCCGGCGGCCGCGGAGCCGGGACAGCTCCCGTTCGGGCAGGCCGAGGAGTTCCCGGCCCTCCAGCGCCACGGAGCCGGTGACCTCGGCGCCCCGGTGCAGTCCGAGGACGGCCAGGGAGGTCACGGACTTCCCGGAGCCGGACTCGCCGACGATGCCGAGGGTCCGGCCCGCCTCGACGGTGAAGCCGAGGGAGTCCACGGCCCGTACGGTGCCGCGCGGGGTGGAGAAGGTGACCGACAGGTCGCGGACGGCCAGCAGGGGGTGTCCGGTCGGGGCCATCAGTACCTCACCCTCGGGTCGACGACGGCGTACAGGAGGTCGACCGCGAGGTTGGCGACCACGATGAAGAAGGCGGCGAGCAGGGTGACCCCGAGGACCACGGGCTGGTCGGCGTTGACGAGCGCCCCGTAGAACAGCCTCCCGATGCCCGGGAGTCCGAAGATGGACTCGGTGATGACGGCGCCGGCGAGCAGGCCGCCGAGGTCCATGCCGAAGATGGTGAGGATGGGGGTCATCCCGGAGCGCAGGCCGTGCTTGACGACGACGGTGCGTTCGGGCATGCCCTTGGCGCGGGCGGTGCGGATGTACGGTTCGGCCATCGCCTCGATCATCGAACCGCGGCTCTGGCGCGCGTACATGGCGGCGTAGAGCAGGGCCAGGGCGATCCACGGCAGGAGCAGGTTGGAGGCCCAGCCGAGGGGGTCCTCGGTGAAGGGCCGGTAGGCGGGGTAGGGCAGCAGTCCGGCGGTGCGGATCACTCCGTAGATGAGCATGACGGCGGTGAAGTACACCGGCAGGGAGGCCGCGGCGACGGCGCCGACCATGAGGACCCGGTCGGTGACGGTGTCCTTGCGGAGGGCGGCGGTGACCCCGGCGCCGAGGCCGAGGACGAGCCAGAGCACGGCCGCGCCGAGGGCCAGGGAGGCCGAGACGGGCAGCCGGTCCATGAGAAGGTCCCAGACCGGCAGGGAGTTCTCGTACGAGTAGCCCAGGCAGGGGAAGTCACATGGGACGGCGTACTGCCCGGTGCCGAGGGTCCGGCCGGTGAAGATGCCGGTGAGGAACTCGGCGAACTGGTGCCACAGGGACTTGTCCAGGCCGAGGTACTCGCGGACCACGGCGAGGCGTTCGGGGCTGCAGGACTTGCCGCAGGCGGCGGCCGCCGGGTCGGTGGGCAGCACGTAGAAGATGAGGAAGGTGACGGCGGCGATGGCCAGGAGGACCCCGGCGAGGGCGGCGAGCCGGCGGAGCAGGTAGAGGATCACGTGCGTCCGCCCCTCGGGTCGAGGATGTCGCGGAGGGCGTCGCCGAGCAGGGTGAAGGCGAGCACCGAGAGGAAGAGGAAGGTGCTGGGGATGACGAAGTACATGGGGTCGGTCTCGTAGAAGGCGACGCTCTCGGCGATCATCTGCCCCCAGGAGGGGGTGGGCGGGCGGACGCCGACGCCGAGGTAGCTGAGGGCGGCCTCGGTGCTGATCATGCCGGGGATCAGCAGGGTGGTGTAGGCGATGACGGGTCCGGAGACGCCGGGGAGGATGTCGCGGGTCAGGATCCGCCAGGGGCCGGAGCCGCCGACGCGGGCGGCGTCCACGTACTCGCGGTGTTTGAGGGAGAGGGTCTGGCCGCGGACCACGCGGGCCACGCCGGGCCAGCCGAAGAGGCCGATGACGGCGGTGATCAGCAGGATGCGGTTGACGTCCTTCGCCACGGAGAGCATCGCGATCATGAAGATCAGCGAGGGGAAGGACATGGTGAGGTCCATCAGGCGGGACAGCACGGCGTCGGTGCGGCCGCCGAAGTAGCCCGCCGCGATGCCGGCGGCGGTGCCGACGAGGACCACGATGGCGGTGGCGGCGAAGGCGATGAGCAGGGAGACCTGGGCGCCGTGCACGACGCGGGCGAACAGGTCGCGTCCGGTGACGGGTTCGACGCCGAGCCAGTGCTCGGAGCTGATCCCGCCGAAGGAGCCCAGGGGCAGGCCGCCGAGGTAGGGGTCGACGGCGGTCTTGTCGAACTCCTCGGGGGACCAGCCTCCGAGGGCGCCGAGCCAGGGCGCGGTGGCGGCCATGAGGACGAAGAGGGTGACGACGGCGAGGCTGACGCGGACGGCGGGGCGGCGGCGGAGTTCCCGCCGGGCGAGCTGCCAGGGGCTGCTGCCCGGAGGGACCTCCACCGCGGCCGGCGCGGTACCGGCTGCGGTGGCGGTCATGGGGTCGGGGGTCCGGTTCCGGTCCGCGCTCAGCCCTGGCCCTTCGCGGGGTCCTTGAGGCCGATGGTGGCGTAGTCGATGGCGCCGGACCAGACGGGGTGGCCGAAGGCGCCGGCGATGTTGGTGCCGATGAGGAGCGGCTTGCGCTCCAGGACCACGGGGACGGCCGGGGACTTCTTCATGATCTCGGCGTCGAGGTCGATCCAGCCCTGGCGGGCGAGTTGGGCGTCGGCGAGGCCGTTGATCTCGTCGATGCGCTTGATGGTCTGCTCGTCCTTGAACTGGGAGTAGTTGCCGCTGTTGCCCTTGACCTTGATGGTGCGGCCGTCGAAGACGAAGGGCAGGAAGGTGGAGCCGGAGGGGTAGTCGGGGCACCAGCCGCTGAGCGTCATGTCGGGGGCGGTGGTGGTGTCGCCGATGATGTCGTAGAAGGCGCCGGGGTCGACGGTGTCGATGACGACCTCGACGCCGGCGCGGCCCAGGCCCTGCTGGATGGCCTCGGCGCGGGACTTGTCGCCGCTGGAGACGGTGAGGGAGACCTTCAGCTTCTGCTTGCCCGCGGCCTTGAGGAGTTCCTTGGCCTTCTTCGGGTCGCCGGCGGGCGCGATCTCGAGGGTGTCGGCCTGAACCCCTCCGGTGAGGGAGGAGGGCAGGTAGGCGGTGGCGATCTCGTTGAAGGCGGGGCCGCCGCCGGCGGTGACCAGGGACTCCTTGTCCACGGCGTACTGGAGGGCCTCGCGCACCTTGACGTCGTCGAAGGGGGCGCGGGAGGTGTTGAGCTGGAGCATGGTGGTGCAGCCCTGGGACTCGGCCAGGAGCCGGGACTTGACCTCGGGCCGGGGCAGGACCTTGGGGGCGCTTTCGGGGCGCATGTTGGAGTAGGCGAGGGCGGAGGCGTCGGCTCCGATGGAGGCGATCAGGCGGTCGTCGATCTGGCCGCCCTTGAGGCCCATGACCACCACGAACCGGTCGGGGTAGGCCTTGCGGACGGTGTCGGTGGCGGCGTCCCAGTGCTCGTTGCGGACGAGGACCAGCTTCTTGTCGCGGTCGTAGGACTCGACCTTGTAGGGGCCGGAGGAGAAGGGGCGGGAGTCGTACCGGGTGCCCTTCTCCTGGGACCGCGGGACCGGGGAGAAGGTGGGGAGGGTGGCGGTGGCGGAGAACTCGGCGACGGGACGGTTGAGTTCGAAGACGATGGTCCTGTCGTCGGGGGTCTTGACCGAGTCGAGGTGCTTGCCCTGGAGGGGGCCGGTGTAGCCCTTGGTGCCGGCGAGGTAGCGGGCGGCGTAGTCGGGGCCGCCGGTGAGGTCCGGGGAGAAGGACCGCTCGACGTTGTACTTGACGTCCTGGGCCTTGATCGGGGAGCCGTCCTCGTACTTCAGGCCGTCCTTGAGGGTGAAGGTCCAGGTGCGGCCGCCGTTGGAGGGGGTGCCGAGGTCGGTGGCGAGGTCGGGGACCAGTTCGCTGCCGGCCTTGCCGGGTTCGGCCTTGAAGGTGACGAGGGTGCGGTAGAGCAGCCGGGTGCCGAAGTCCATGGCCGGCATGACCCAGTTGCGGGCCGGGTCCAGGTGGGAGAAGTCCTGGTTGGACAGGACGGTGAGGGTGCCGCCCTTGACGGGGGTGCCGCCGAGGATCTTGCCGTCGTTGGCGGCGGCCGGGTTGGCGGCGCCCTTGCCCTCGGTGGAGCCGCCGCCCTTGGTGGGTTCGGAGCAGCCCGCGACGCCGAGGGCGAGTGCGGCCACCAGGGAGGTGGCGAGGGCGAGTCGGGTGCGCTTGGTCATGGGTCACTCCAGGGAGGGGCTGCTCTGCGATGTGACCGGTAACATAGTAATGTGAAATTGTACTGACAAGGGTTCTGCGGGCTCGTTATCCAGCCGTGTCCAAATCCCTTCCAGGGCAAGCCTGTTGGGGCCCGCGCCGATCGGCTCGGGCCCCGAGGGGGGCACTGTTCAGGTGGGAAAGCGGCGGTGGGACGCCGACGGACGGGGCCCCGGACCGGCCCCGATCAGGCGGTCCTGCCCCGGCTCGGCGTGCGACCGCCGCGCACCTTGGCGCCCGCGACGGGCTCCTTGCGGCCCTTCGCCCACAAGGAGCGGACGTGCCCGAGGTGGCGCCGCATGATCTCCTCCGCGACCGCCGGGTCCCCGGCGAGCATGGCGTCCAGCAGCTCGTGGTGCTCCTCGGCGGAGGCCACCAACAGGCCCGCCTCGTCCAGGCCGGTCAGCCCGTAGAGCCGGGAGCGCTTGCGCAGGTCGCCGACCGTCTCCACCAGCCGCTCGTTCCCGGCCAGCGCCAGCAGCGAGAGGTGGAAGCGGCGGTCGGCCTCCAGGTAGCCGATCAGGTCGTGTTCGCGGGCGCTGGTGACGATCTCCTCCGCCACCGGCCGGAGCGCCTCCAGCTGCGCCTCCGTGGCGATCTGCGTGACCGCCCCGATGGTCGGCACCTCGATGAGCTGGCGGAGCTCGGTGTACTGGTCGAGGTCCCGCTCGCTGACCTCGGTGATGCGGAAGCCCTTGTTGCGGACCGGCTCGACCAGGCCCTCGCGCGCCAGGTCGAGCATCGCCTCCCGGACGGGGGTGGCCGAGACGCCCAGCTCCGCGGCCAGACCGGGGGCCGAGTAGACGTTGCCCGGGCGCAGTTCACCCGCTATCAAGGCGGCTCGGAGGGCGTGGCCGACCTGGTCACGGAGCCGTTCCTGGGCCTTGATGAGAGTGTGCTGCTTCAGGTCAGCCATTGCATTTCCTCCGAGGATTCGCAGAGGAACAGCGTACAATGTCACGTTTCGCTGTTCGCCCCGGCGGCCGCGTACAGGGCGACCGCCACGGCAAGATCCTCCCAGGCCATGCCCACACTCTTGAAGACCTGTGGACAACTCGTCGTCGCCCGCACCGCCCGGCCCCGCACCAGGTCCGCGAGGGTGCCGGTGACGTGCCCCGGCCCGATGGCCCCCTCCGCCTCCGGGATGAGCAGGTCACCGGCCTCCCGCAGGGCCGCGGCCCGCGACTCCACCCACACCGCGGACCGGCGCACCAGCGCCGTGTCCAGCTCCCGGGCGTCGGGCTCGTGCGAACCGACCGCGACCACGGTGGCCCCCGCCGGCACCAGCCGCCCCTCGAACAGGGGCTCGCGGGCGGTGGTGCAGCACAGCACCAGGTCCGCGCCTGCCACCGCCTCCGGACCGCCGGCGCGGGCCCGGACCCCCGCCGCGCGGGCGTACCCGACCAGGGCGTCCCCCGCCGCGGCGTTCCGTGCCACCACCGTCAGTTCGGAGACCCCGCGGACGGCGAGCAGGGCCCGCAGGTGGCCGTACGCCTGCGGGCCGGAGCCGAACAGGACCGTCCGCAGCGGACCCGGTCCGGTCAGCTCCCGGACCGCGAGCGCGGAGACCGCCGGCGTCCGCAGGGCGGTGAGCGCCGCCCCGTCGAGGAGGGCCAGGGGCCGGAGCGTGGGCCCGTCCAGGAGCAGGTAGGCGCCCGTGATGCGGGGCAGGCCGAGGGCGGCGTTCCCGGGCGCCACCCCGGCGATCTTCACCCCGGCGTGGCCGCCGGACGCGGCGGGCATCAGCAGGAGTTCGCCCCCGGGCACCGCCGTCGCGGTGCGGTGCGGGCAGGACTCCGGGTCCAGGCCCTCGCGGAGCGCGGCGGCCAGCGCCTCGACCGCCTCCGCCGGGGTCAGCAGGGCCTGGATGTCCGCCGCGTCCAGTCGGAACAGGTCCTTCACCCCGAGCGGCGCGGGGGGTGCGGGCGGGGCGGGCGGTCCGGGCGGCGTACCGGGGCGGGCCGTCGGGGGTCCCGAGGGTCGGATCATCGGGGGCCCCTCACAGCAGGAACCCGCTGCCGAGCGAGTCCCGCGGGTCGAGGGAGAAGGTGTGCTCGCCGGTCAGGTAGGCGGCGCCGGTGACCTCGGTGACCCCGCCGCCGAGATGGCGCCCGGTGAACACGGTCCCGGCCACCGACTCGTGGAGGAGGTCCTCCCCCGCGCCGAGCAGCCCGTCCTCGGCGAGCAGCGCCAGCCGGGCGGAGGTGCCGGATCCGCAGGGCGAACGGTCGATCTGTCCGTCGGCGAACACCGTGACGTTGCGCTGGTGCGGGCCGAACGGGGTCTCGGGCAGCTCCTCGTGGAGGATCACCCCGTAGACCCCGGACAACAGGGGGCTGTCGGGGTGCCAGGTCCCGGGGTGCGTGGCGAGGGCGGTGCGGATCTCCCGTCCGGCGCGGACCAGTTCGGGCAGCGCGGCCGGGGTTACCTTCAGGCCCAGGGAGCGGGCCGGGACGGAGGCGTAGCAGGCGCCGGCGTGCGCCAGGTCCACCTCGACCACCCCGAACCCGGTGGCCACGGGGACCTTGCGGGCGGTGACCCGGGCGGGCACGTTGCGGAAGGTGACGCCGGTGGTGCGGCCCTCCGCGCGGTGCACGGTGGCCGTGACCCGGCCCGAGGGCACGTCGATGCGGACCTGCGCGTCGCCGTCGTCGGGGGCGGCGACCAGCCCGGTGTCCACGGCCCAGGCGCCGAGCGCCATGGTGCCGTGGCCGCAGGCGGTGGAGTAGCCGTCCTTGTGCCAGAAGAGCACGCCGAGATGGGCGCCGTCGTCGTCCGGGGGCACCAGGAAGCCGCCGTACATGCCGGCGTGGCCGCGGGGTTCGCGGACCAGCAGGCGGCGTACGTCGTCCAGCGGGCCGCGCCGGGGCGCGGTGCCCGACCCGCCCGGGCCGATGGCGGTGGCGCAGCGGGCGGCGACGCTGTCGCCCGGCACCGGGGGCAGGCCGCCGGTGACGATCCGGAAGGGCTCGCCGGCGGTGTGGTAGTCGGTGGTGCGGACCAGGATGGGCCGGGTCACAGCAGGAACCCTCCGGGGAAGGGGTCGGTGGGGTCGAGGAAGTACTGGGCGGTGCCGGTGATCCAGGCCCGGCCGGTGACGGTGGGCACCACGGCGGGCAGCCCGCCGACGGTGGTCTCGCCGATCAGCCGGCCGGTGAACTCGGTGCCGATGAAGGACTCGTTGGTGAAGTCGCGGTCCAGGGGCAGTTCGCCGCGGGCGTGCAGCTGCGCCATCCGGGCGGAGGTGCCCGTGCCGCACGGGGAACGGTCGAACCAGCCCGGGTGGATGGCCATGGCGTGCCGGGAGTGGACCGCGTCGGAGCCGGGAGCGGCGAGGTAGACGTGCTTGAGGCCGCCGATGTCGCCGAGTTCGGGGTGGACGGGCCGCTGCGGGGAGGCGTTGACGGCGTCCATGACGGCCAGCCCGGCCTTGAGGAGGTCGTCCTTGCGGGCCCGGTCGAAGGGCAGTCCGAGGTCGTCGAGCTCCACGAAGGCGTAGAAGTTGCCCCCGAAGGCCAGGTCGTAGGAGACGGTGCCGTGGCCGGGGACCTCGGTCTTGAGGCCGAGGCCGACGCTGAAGGCGGGGACGTTGGTGAGGGTGACCGCGGTGGCGGCGCCGTCCTCGACCCGGACGTCCACGCCGACCAGCCCGGCCGGGGTGTCCAGACGGACGGTGGTGACGGGTTCGGTGACCTCGACCATGCCCGTCTCGACGAGGACGGTGGCCACGCCGATGGTGCCGTGGCCGCACATGGGGAGCAGGCCGGAGACCTCGATGTAGAGGACGCCCCAGTCGGCGTCGGGGCGGGTGGGCGGCTGGAGGATGGCGCCGCTCATCGCCGCGTGGCCGCGGGGCTCGTACATGAGGAGGGTGCGGAGGTGGTCCATGTGCTCGATGAAGTGCAGGCGGCGCTCGGCCATGGTGGCGCCGGGGATCACGCCGACTCCCCCGGTGACGACCCGGGTCGGCATGCCCTCGGTGTGCGAGTCCACGGCGTGGTAGACGGTGCGGGTGCGCATGGGTGCCCCCTCCTCCTTGCTCTCTTCTGCGGGGTGCGGCTGCGATGCGGATGGGGATGTGTGCGGGGTGTGGCCGGGGTACCCGTGCCGTGTGACGGATCACCGTGTGGGGTGACAGGTGACACTGCCCCGTGACACGGCACGGATCCTGGCCGGCGGGCGCGGGCCCGCCGGTCGGCTCAGTGGTGGCCGTCGGCCAGGGCCTTCTCGGTGGCGGCGCGCACGGCCGCCTCGACCTCGCCGGTCAGGGGGAAGCGCGGCGGCCGGGTGGGGCCGCCGGGACGGCCCGCCAGGTCCATGGACAGCTTGATGGCCTGGACGAACTCGGTCTTGGAGTCCCAGCGCAGCAGCGCGTGGAGGGACTTGTACAGCGGGAGGGCGGTGGCGAGGTCGCCCGCGACCGCCGCGCGGTACAGGGTGGCGCTGGAGCGGGGCAGGGCGTTGGGGTAGCCGGCGATCCAGCCGACGGCGCCGGCCAGAGCCAGTTCGAGGAGGACGTCGTCGGCGCCGATGAGGAGGTCGAGCTCGGGGGCGAGTTCGGCGATCTCGTAGGCGCGGCGGACGTCGCCGCTGAACTCCTTGACCGCCACGATGCTGCCGTCCGCGTGCAGGCGGGCCAGGAGGGCGGGGGTCAGGTCGACCTTGGTGTCGATGGGGTTGTTGTACGCGACGACGGGCAGGCCGGCTCGGGCCACTTCGGCGTAGTGGGCGCGTACGGTCGGCTCATCGGCGCGGTAGGCGTTGGGGGGCAGCAGGAGCACGGAGCCGGCGCCGGCCTCGGCGGCCTGTTCGGCCCAGCGCAGTGATGCGGCGCTGCCGTAGGCCGCGACGCCCGGCATGACGCGGGCGCCGTCGCCGGCGGCCTCGACGGCGGTGCGGACCACGCGGGCCCGTTCCTCGTCGGTGAGGGTCTGGTACTCGCCGAGCGAGCCGTTGGGGACGACCCCGTCGCAGCCGTTGGCGATCAGCCAGGCCACGTGCTCGGCGTAGGCGTCGTGGTCGACGGACAGGTCGTCACGCAGCGGCAGCGTGGTGGCGACCATGATTCCGTGCCAGGGACGGGCGCGGTCGGGGGTGGACGCGTGGGTCATGGCAGGAGTCTCCCTAGTGTGATGTGTGACATTTTACTAGCCGGTGTACGTCGACCACAAGAGCCCGACGCGGTCCCGCGACGGCGCGGGACCGGTGGGCGGTTCAGTCGGCGGCTTCCGCGGGTGCGCGCTCCGGCCCCGGCGGTTCGGGGCGGGCGGGTTCCGCGTCGGCGGGCAGGGCCGCCAGGTGGCGCAGGGGTACGGGGCAGGAGAACGGGCGCCGGTCGGCGGCCGGGTCGGCCCCGGTGAGGGCGGCGACGGCTTGGCCGCACATGCGGCCCTGGCACCATCCCATGCCGGCGCGGGTGAGCAGTTTGACGGTGCGGGCGTCGGTGGCGCCGAGGTCCGTGACGGCCTCGCGGACGCGGCCTGCGGGGACCTCCTCGCAGCGGCAGACGTCGGTGGTGTCGGTGAGCCAGTCGGTCCAGCCGGGACCGGGGCGGTGGGCGGCGCCCATGGCGTCGGCGAAGGCGCGCAGTCGGGCCCGGCCGCGGACCAGGGCGCCGGGGAGGGGCCGTCCGGCGACCGCGAGGGCGGCCAGTTCTCCTTCGACCAGGGCCAGTTGGGCGCCTCCGACGCCGGCGGTCTCGCCCGCGGACCAGATGCCGGGGACGCTGGTGCGCTGGGCGTGGTCGAGGACGAGGGCGGGGGTGCCGTCGGCGGTGGCGCGGGTGGCGCAGCCCAGGCCGGTGGCCAGCTCCAGTTGGGGCACCAGGCCCTGGCCGACGGCGACCGCGTCGCAGGGGATGCGGCGTCCGGTGCCGGGGATCGGTCGCCAGTTTCGGTCGAGGCGGCTGACGGTGACGGCCTCGACCCGGTCGGTGCCGTGGGCCTCGGTGACGGCGTGCCGCATCAGCAGTCGGGTGCCGTGTCGCAGGAGGGCGCTGCCGAACAGGGCGGCTTCGGCGAGTTTGGCGGGGTTGCGGACGAGGGTGGGCAGGTGTCGGGCGTAGCCGGTGTAGAGGGCGGCCTCGGCGACGGCGGGCACCCGGGCCCCGGCGGCGGAGAGGGAGTCGGCCACGGCGAGCAGGAGGGGGCCGCTGCCGGCGACGACCACGCGGCGGCCGGGGAGGACGAGCCCGGATTTGAGCATGGCCTGGGCGCCGGCGGCGCCGACCACGCCGGGCAGGGTCCAGCCGGGGAAGGGGAGTTGGCGTTCGTAGGCGCCGGTGGCGAGCAGGACGGCGTCGGCGTGGACCAGGGCGGGGTTCTCCTCCGGCCCTTCGAGGGCGTGCAGGGCCCACTGGCCGCCGTCGCGGAGGACGGTCCAGACGTGGTGGGAGCGGAGGCGGGTGACGCGGCCGGCGGCCTCGTGGGCGGCGAGGCGGTCGCGGCGGTCGGTGAAGGCCCGCCATTGGTGGTGGAGGGCCTGGGGGCGGTCGGCGCCCAGGTCGTCGGCGGGGTGGCGGTAGTACTGGCCGCCGGGGCGTTCGCCGGCGTCGAGGAGGGTGACGCGCAGGCCGTGGTCGGCGGCCGTGACGGCGGCGGCGAGTCCGGCGGGCCCGGCGCCCACCACGGCCAGGTGCGCGACGCGGTCCGGCCGGTCCGTGCCGGCGGTCGGGGCGGGGGCAGGGGCGGTGGTAGCGGTGGCGGTGGCGGTGGCGGAACCGGCCGCGGCGGGCCCGGTCGCACGCGTGGTCAGGGCGTGGCCTTCCCCCGGGGCGCCGCTCGCGGCGGGTTCGGTCACAGGTGACACCGCACTGTCACGTGTGACATTCGGGGTGTCCGGGGCCGCCGCGGTGTCGGGGGCGGGTCCGTCGTCCCCGGGGCGGGGCTCAGACGCCGAGTTCGCCATGGCCGGTGCCTTCCTGGGTGGTGACGGTGTCCCCGGGGCGGGCCGGGACGAGGCAGGCGCGTTGGTTGGGCCTGCCGTTGACGGTGACCAGGCAGTCGTAGCAGCTGCCGATCCCGCAGAAGGCGCCGCGGGGCGCGCCGCCCCCGCGGGTGGTGCGCCAGGCGAGGATGCCGGCGGCCCACAGCACGGCGGCCACGGTCTGGCCGCTTTCGGCGGGCAGGGCGCGGTCGTCGAAGCGCAGGGTGAAGGTGGCCCGCGCGACCCCTCCCACGAGGTCGCGCGGAGTGCGTGCCGGTCGGTTCATCGCGGGTCTCCCGTCGGGGGTGCGGTCCGGCCGGCGGGGGCGGCGGGGCCCGTGGTGAAGCGCTCGGGTCGGAACGGCCCGATGGGCAGTTCCGGTTCGGCCCCGGTGAGGGCCTGGGCGATGAGGAGTCCGGTGCCGGGGGCGAGGCCGATGCCGGCGCCCTCGTGTCCACAGGCGTGGTGGAGCCCGGGGGCCCGGGGGTCCGGGCCGATGGCGGGCAGGTGGTCGGGCAGGTAGGGGCGGAAGCCGTGGTAGGTGCGGAGCACCCGGACGTCGGCGAGCACGGGGAACAGGGCGGCCGCCTGGGCGGCCAGTCTGCGGAGCGCGTCCGTGGACAGGGTGCGGTCGAAGCCGACCCGTTCGCGGGTGGCGCCGATCAGCACCGGGCCGGAGGGGGTGCCCTCGACCACGGCGGAGGACTGGAGGGCGGCGGAGCCGCTGGCCACGTCGGCGATGTAGTCGGCGGCGTAGACCTTGTGTCGCACCAGGCGGGGCAGGGGTTCGGTGACGAGGACGAACCCTCGGCGGGGCAGGACGGGCAGGGTGGCGCCCGCCAGTTCGGCGACGCGGCCGCCCCAGGTGCCCGCCGCGTTGACGACGGCGCCGGCGGGGAGTTCGCGCCGGGTGGTGCGGACCCCGCGGATCCGGCCGTCGCGGCCGGTGAGCAGGGCGGTGACCTCCTCGCCGAGGAGGAGGGCGGCCCCCGAGGCGCGCAGCAGGCGGGCGGCCGCCTGGGCGGGCTGGACCTGGGCGTCCTGGGGGTAGTGGAACCCGCCCGCGAGGCCGGGGGCGAGGTGGGGTTCGAGGGCGTGGAGGCCGTCGGCGGGGATCTCGGAGGAGAGGACGCCGGAGGCCCGTTGGCCCTCGGCGAAGACCCGTAGGGCCTTCAGGGTGGTCTCGTCGGGCGCCACGACGAGACCGCCCTTCGGCTCGTACTCGCTCTCCGGTGGGAGGACGTCCGGCTCCGCGGCCAGCTCGCGCCAGAGCCGGGTGGACAGCAGCGCGAGGTCGAGTTCGGGGCCCGCTTCCTTGTCGGAGACGAGCAGGTTGCCTTCCCCGGCACCGGTGGTGCCGCCGGCGACGGGGCCGCGGTCGACGACCGTGACGGAGAGTCCGGAGCGGGCGGCGTAGTAGGCGCAGGCCGCTCCGACGACGCCTGCGCCGATGATCACGACGTCCGGGGAGTGTCTGTTGGGCACGGCAGTAATATGTCACATTCTTTAGTGCGGGCCAAGGGTTCCGGGCACTCGGGGGGCGACCTCCTGACAGGCCCCCAGCGAGCCCCCGTCGAGCCCCAGTCGGACCTCGGGAAGACCGTCCGCGACCCGTGCGCGTCGGCCGCCGGAACAGAGCATGGCGGGAGCCGGAAGGAAGCTCTCCTCGATGTGCGATGTAACATAGTAATGTGAAATTGCACTGACAAGTCCTGTGCACCCGCCGTTTCCCTCACGGCCGACTTCCGCCCATAGCAACCCCGTTGGGAGCCCCCGTGACCGAGCACCCCACCGGCCGCCGTACCGATCGCCCCGCCGGCCTCCCCACCGGCAGCCACGACCTGCCCGTGTCACCCGAGCTGTCCGCCTTCATGGCCGGAGGCTGGGCCCCCTCCCCGCTGCCGGCGGACACCCGCGTCGACGCCCACGCGGTCACCCCCGCCCGCCGGGCCCGCCTCTCCGCCCGCTTCCCCGGCGAACGCCTGATCGTCCCCGCCGGAGAACTCAAGGTCCGCTCCAACGACTGCGACCACCGCTTCCGCCCCCACAGCGCCTACGCCTGGCTCACCGGACTCACCGGCGAGGACCAGGTCGGCCACGTCCTCGTCCTGGAACCCACCGGCCCCCACGGGCACGAGGCCGTCCTCCACCTCCGCCCCCGCTCCCCCCGCGCCGAAGGCGACCAGGAATTCCACCGCGACCGCCGCCACGGCGAGTTCTGGGTCGGCCGCCGCCCCGACCTCGCCGAGGCCGAACGCCTCACCGGCATCCGCTGCGCCCACCTCGACCACCTCGGCACCCCCACCGGCCGCCGGGCCGGCACCGACCCCGAACTCACCGCCGTCCTGTCCGAACTCCGCCTCGTCAAGGACGCCTGGGAGATCGGACAGCTGCAACGCGCCGTCGACCACACCACCATCGGCTTCGAGGACGTGGTGCGCGCCCTGCCCCAGGCCCTCGCCCACCCCCGCGGCGAACGCTGGATCGAAGGCGTCTTCGGACTCCGCGCCCGCGCCGAGGGCAACGGCACCGGGTACGACACCATCGCCGCCTCCGGCGCCCACGCCTGCGTCCTGCACTGGATCCGCAACGAAGGCCGCCTGGACCCCCGTGACCTGCTCCTCCTCGACGCCGGTGTGGAGACCGACAGCCTCTACACCGCCGACATCACCCGCACCCTCCCCCTCTCCGGCCGCTTCTCCCCCGTCCAGCGCGAGGTATACGAACTCGTCCTGGCCGCCCAGGAAGCGGGCATCGCCGCCCTCCGCCCCGGGGCCCGCTTCCGCGACTTCCACCGCGCCGGCATGCGCGTCCTCGCCGAGGGTCTCACCGCATGGGGCGTCCTCCGGCACCCGGACGGCGACCTGTACCGCCGCTACACCCTCTGCGGCAGCGGCCACATGCTCGGACTCGACGTGCACGACTGCGCCCAGGCCCGCGCCGGGACCTACCTGGACGGGGTCCTGGAAGAGGGCCAGGTCCTGACGGTCGAACCGGGGCTCTACCTCCAGCCCGACGACGAGACCCTGCCCGCCGCCCTGCGCGGCATCGGCGTCCGCGTCGAGGACGACCTCGTCATCACCGCCGACGGGGCCCGGCTGATGTCCGGCGCCCTCCCGCGCACACCCGACGCGATCGAGGAGTGGATGGGCACCCTCCTCGCAAGCTGAGCCGGGCCGACCACCGGATCCGACACCGAGGGCCGAGGGCGGAGGGCGGAGGAGCAAAGGACCGGGCCGGGAAGCGAGGGGCGGAGGCGGCGCTCAGTCCACGACGGCGATCCCGTCCAACTCCACCAGCGCCTGCTCGTCCCACAGCCGGGTCGTGCCGATCACGGCCATCGCGGGATAGTCCCGCCCCGCCAGCCGCCGCCAGATCCTCCCCAACTCCGCGGCGTGCTCGCGGTAGTCCGCCACATCCGTGGCGTACACCGTCACCCGCGCCAACGCCTCCGGTCCGCCGCCCGCGGCCGCCAGCGCGGCGAGCAGGTTCCCCAGGGCCCGCTCGAACTGCTCCGGCAGGGTCTCCCCCACCACCTTCCCCGCCCCGTCCAGCGCGGTCTGCCCCGCCAGCAGCACCAGCCGCCCCCCGGTCACCGCCACGGCGTGACTGAATCCGGACGGCGGGGACAGCTCCGGCGGATTGATCCGCTCCAGGCCCATCAGGACCTCCCTTCCTCGGCTCCTCGACGTTCGCCCGCCGGCCTCCGACCGGCGACCTCCGACCTCCGACCTCCGACCTCTGGCCTGTGGCCTTCGGCACTCGGCGTTCGGCGCTCGGCTCGCCGCGCTCCGCTCCCCCGCGTCAGCGGTAGAGCTCCTTCGCGATGATCGTGCGCTGCACCTCGCTGGCCCCCTCGTAGATCCGCGGGGCGCGGACCTCCCGGTACAGGTGCTCCAGCAGGTGTCCGCGCTGGAGGGCGCGGGCCCCGTGCAACTGCACGGCGTGGTCCACGACGTACTGGGCGGTCTCGGTGGCCAGGAGCTTCGCCATCGCCGCCCGGCGCGGCACGTCGGCGGCGCCCCGGTCGTGGGCGCCGGCCGCCGCGTACACCAGCAGTCGGGCCGCCTCGGTACGGGTGGCCATCTCCGCGACCCGGTGCGCGACGGCCTGGAGGTCGGCCAGCACTCCGCCGAAGGCCCGCCGGTCGGCGGTGTGCCGCAGGGTGGCGTCCAGGGCGGCGCGGGCCATGCCCACCGCGAAGGCGCCCACGCTGGGCCGGAACAGATTGAGGGTGTCCATGGCCACGCGGAAGCCCCGTCCCGGCTCGCCGAGCAGGTCCTCGGGGCCCACGGGCACCCCGTCGAATGCCAGGGAGCCGATCGGGTGGGGGGAGAGCATTTCCAGGCCCTCCCCGGTCAGTCCCGGCCGGTCCGCCGGGACCAGGAAGGCGCTCACCCCGCGCGCGCCGGGCGCCTGCTCCGTCCGGGCGAACACCGTGTAGAAGTCGGCCTCGGGGGCGTTGGAGATCCACCGCTTCTCCCCGGTCAGCCGCCAACCCCCGGCCGTCGGCTCGGCCGCCAGTTCCAGGGCCGCCGCGTCGGACCCGGCCCCGGGCTCGCTCAGCGCGAAGGCCGCCACGGCCCGGCCCGCGCGGACCTCCGGCAGCCAGCGGTCCCGCTGCTCGGCCGTGCCCGAACGGGCCACCGGGTGTGCGCCCAGTCCCTGCAGGGCCAGCGCGGTCTCGGCCTCCGTACAGGCGTAGGCCAGGGACTCCCGCAGGAGGCACAGCTCCAGGGCGCCCGCGGTGAACAGGCGGTCGAGGAGACCGGTCTCACCGAGGGCGGTCAGCAGCGGCCGGTTCACCCGGCCGGGCTCCCCCTTCACGGCGAGCGGCGCGAACCGTTCGGCGGCCAGCGCGCGCAGCTCGGCGCACCAGCCCTCCTGCGCGGACTCCAGGGCGAACTGCGTCATCGCGGCCCCTCCTCGTCTCGGCGGGCGGCTGCCCCCCGGCCGGTCGGGCGCGCCGGGCGCGCCGCTCCCGGGGACCCGGCGGGTTTCCGTGTCCCCAGGAGGAGTTCTATCGCGTCCGGTTGACTCCCGTCACCATGACGATACGCTCCTTCCACGACCGCACGGCCGGCTCCACCCTTCATCCGGACCGTCGCAAGGGGGCGTACCCGCCTTGGACCTGCAGCCTTCCGCTCACGCCGACACCTTCGCCCGGGACCATCTGCCGCCGCCCGAGGAATGGCCCGAGCTGATCTTCGAACTCCCCGGGCTGGTCTACCCGCAGCGGTTGAACTGCGGCGCCGAGCTGTTGGACGCGACGGTGGAGCGGTTCGGGGCGGACCGTCCGGCGTTCCGGACCGGTGACGGGGAGGTGTGGACCTACGGGGAGCTGTGGGGCCGGGTGGACCGGATCGCCCACGTGCTCACCTTCGACCTCGGGGTGGCGCCCGGCAACCGGGTGCTGCTGCGGGGGCCGACCGGTCCGTGGCTGGCGGCCTGCTGGCTGGCGGTGATGAAGGCGGGCGGGGTCGCGGTCACGGTGTTGGCGCAGCAGCGGGCCCGGGAACTGGCGACCGTGTGTGACATGGCACGTGTGACGCATGCGCTGTGCCATTACACGGTGACGGGTGATCTCGCGGAGGCGGAGGTGCCCGGCCTGCGGGTGACCCCGTACGGCGGGGACTCCCCGGAGGACCTGCTGACCCTGGCGGCCAGGAAACCGGACCGGTACCGGGCGGTGGACACCGCGGCCGACGACGTGGCGCTGATCGCCTTCACCTCGGGCACCACGGGCCGCCCCAAGGGGTGCATGCACTTCCACCGCGACCTGCTGGCCGTGGCGGACACCTTCTCCTCTCAGGTGCTGCGGCCGGAGCCGGACGACGTGTTCGCGGGGAGTCCCCCGCTCGGATTCACCTTCGGACTGGGCGGCCTGGTGGTGTTCCCGATGCGGGCGGGCGCTTCGGCGCTGCTCCTGGAGCAGGCCGGGCCGCGGCAGCTGCTGCCCGCGCTGGCCGAGCACCGGGTGTCCGTGCTGTTCACCGCCCCGACCGCGTACCGGGCGATGCTGGACGAGCTCGACGGTCACGATCTGAGCGGGTTGCGCCGCTGCGTGTCGGCCGGCGAGAACCTGCCCGCGTCCACCTGGGAGGAGTGGTACCGGCGGACCGGGCTGCGGATCATCAACGGCATCGGCGCCACCGAGCTGCTGCACATCTTCATCTCCGCGGCCGACGAGGAGATCCGTCCCGGCACCACGGGCCGCCCGGTGCCGGGCTGGCAGGCCCGGGTGGTGGACGGGGCGGGCGAGCCGGTGGCGGACGGTGAACCCGGCCTGCTGGCGGTCCGCGGCCCCGTCGGGTGCCGGTACCTGGCCGATCCCCGCCAGCGGGAGTACGTGCGCGGCGGGTGGAACGTCACCGGTGACACCTACGTCCGGGACCCGGACGGCTACTTCCGGTACGTGGCCCGCGCCGACGACATGATCATCTCCTCGGGGTACAACATCGCCGGGCCGGAGGTGGAGGAGGCCCTGTTGCGCCATCCGGGGGTGTCGGAGGTCGCCGTGGTGGGCCGGGCCGACGAGCGGCGCGGCCAGGTGGTGGTCGCGTACACGGTGCTGCGGGCGGGGGCCGCCGTCAGCGAGGAGGAGCTGCGGATGTTCATGAAGGCGGAGCTGGCCCCGCACAAGTGCCCGCGGTCCTTCGTGTTCCTGCCCGCGCTGCCGCGGACGGCCACGGGGAAGCTGCAGCGGTTCCGGCTGCGGGATCTAGAGTGATCAAGTGGCCGAGCAGCACACTCCGCGATCCCTGATCGTCACCTTCTACGGCGCCTACGGGCGGCCGGAGCAGGGCCCCGTCCCCGTGGCGGCCCTGGTCCGGCTGCTCGGCGCGGCCGGGGTGGACCCGCCGTCGGTGCGTTCCTCGGTGTCCCGGCTGAAACGGCGGGGGTTCCTGGTGCCCGCGCGGACGGCCTCGGGAGCCGCCGGCTACGCCCTGTCGGAGGAGGCCCGGGAGCTCCTCGCGGACGGCGACCGGCGGATCTACCGGTCCGCGGGGGCGACGGAGGAGGACGGTTCCTGGCTGCTGGCGGTGTTCTCGGTGCCGGAGCAGGAGCGCAACAAGCGGCACCTGCTGCGGTCGCGGCTGGCCCGGCTGGGCTTCGGGACCGCGGCGCCGGGGGTGTGGATCGCCCCGGGACGGCTGTACGAGGAGACCCGGCACACCCTGGACCGCTTGCAGCTCGGCGGGTACACGGACCTCTTCCGCGGGGAGCACCTCGGTTTCGCCCCGACCGCGGAGGCGGTGTCCAGGTGGTGGGACCTGGCGGCGATCGCGAAGCAGCACGAGGAGTTCCTGGACCGGCACGGTCCGGTGCTGCGGGAGTGGTCGAACGGGCCGGACCTCGGGCCGGAGCGGGCCTACCGGGACTACCTGTCGGCCCTGGACTCGTGGCGGCGGTTGCCGTACGCGGATCCGGGGCTGCCCGCGGCCCTGCTGCCCGCCGACTGGCCCGGGGAGCGGGCGGCGGCGGTGTTCGCCGGGCTGCACGAGCGGCTGCGGGACGCGGGCGCGGAGTTCGTCCGCGGGTGACCCCACTCGCGCCCGCGTCGGTGCCCGCGACCGCGCGGGCGTGCGTGCGCGGGCGTGCGCGCTCGGGGTCGGGGTCGGGGTCGCGCGGTACGGGGCACCGGGGCGGCTCCGGACGGCGGGGCAGAGTCGGCGGGCGGGGACGGTGAGCAGGGGCGGTGGCAGGGGGCGCGCCGGGGTGATCGCTGTCCGTGGGGCCCGTCGGCCGGTCATGATGACCCATGGCTTGGACTTTCTCTGAGGACGTGGAGCAGTACCAGGACGCCGCCGGGGCCTTCGTGGCCGGGCGGCCGGTGTCGCACACCCTGCTGTTGACGGTCGCGGACGCCGTGCTGAGGCGCGGACCGCTGGCCTTCGGCGACGCGCGGCCGGTGTTCGGCTGGTGGCGGGGCCCGGACGGGGCGGTGGCGGGGGCGCTGTTGCGGACCCCGCCGTATCCGCTGGTGCTGGGGGTGTTGCCGGAGGCGGCGGTGGCGGAGCTGGCCGAGGTGTTCGCGGCAGAGCCGTCACTGGCGTCGGTGGTGGAGGTGAGCGGCCGCCGGGAGGAGGTGCTGGCGTTGGCCGCGGCACGGGGCGGGCCCTCGCGGGTGGTGCGGGAGTTGCGGCTGCACCGGTTGGGGGAGTTGGTGCCCCCGGTGCCGTTCCCGGCGGGGCGGGCCCGGCCGGCGGGTTCGGCGGATCTGCCGCTGGTGCGGGAGTGGTTCGCGGCGTTCGACGCGGAGACGGAGCAGCCGGCGCCGGCGCGGGAGGCGGCGGTCCGGGACCGGTTGGGGTACGGGGGGCTGGTGCTGTGGGAGGACGCCGGGCTGCCGGTGTCGATGGCCGGGTTCACGCGCCCGGTGGGCGGGGTGGCGCGGGTGGGACCGGTGTACACGCCGCCGGAGCGGCGGGGGCGCGGGTTCGCGGCGGCGGTGGCGGCCTCGGCGAGCGAGGCGGCCTGGTCGGTGGGGGCGCGGGAGGTGGTGCTGTTCACCGGTCCGGGGGATCCGGTGGGGGGCGGGGTGTACCGGCGGATCGGCTACGAGCCGGTGGAGGACCGGGTGGTGGTGGCGCCGGGCTGACCCCGCGGCGACCGGCCCCGTCCCGCACGGGTCCGCCCCCGCACCGCACCCACCGTGCGGGGGCGGGGCAGGGGCGGGGCCGGGTCAGAGGGCGAGGCGGGGCCGGGGGGCGTCGGTGCGGCCGGTGGGGGGCGTGCGGGAGCCGGCGCGGTACTGCGGGGGCCAGGGGGCGGGCAGTCCGGCGTAGTCCTGTTCGGCGGCGGCGTGCAGGGTCCAGTGCGGGTCGTAGAGGTGGGGGCGGCCGAGGGCGCACAGGTCGGCGCGGCCCGCGAGGAGCAGGGAGTTGACGTCGTCCCAGGAGGAGATGGCGCCGACGGCGATGACCGGGATCCCCACGGAGTTGCGGATGCGGTCGGCGTACGGGGTCTGGTAGGAGCGGCCGTACTCGGGGCGTTCGTCGGCGACGACCTGTCCGGTGGAGACGTCGAGGGCGGCGGCTCCGTGATGGGCGAAGGCGCGGGCGATGGCGACGGCCTCGTCGGTGTCGTTGCCGCCGTCGGCCCAGTCGGTGGCGGAGATCCGTACGGTGACGGGCCGGTCGGCGGGCCAGACCTCGCGGACGGCGTCGAAGACTTCGAGGGGGAAGCGAAGGCGGTTCTCCAGGCTGCCGCCGTAGGCGTCGGTGCGGCGGTTGGTGAGGGGGGACAGGAAGGAGGACAGCAGGTAGCCGTGGGCGCAGTGGAGTTCGAGGAGGTCGAACCCGCAGGCGGCGGCACGGCGGGCGGCTTCCGTGAACTGTGCGCGCAGGGCCGGGAGTTCGGCGGTGGTGAGGGGGTGGGGGACCTGGTTGAGGCCGTGCCGGTAAGGCAGGGCGGAGGGGGCGGTGAGGGGCCAGTTGTCCTCGGGGAGGGGTTGGTCGATGCCCTCCCACATGCGGCGGGTGGAGCCCTTGCGGCCGGAGTGGCCGAGTTGCACGCCGATGGCGGTGCCGGGGGCTCCGGTGTGGACGAAGTCGACGACGCGGGTCCAGGCGGCGGCCTGTTCCTCGGTGTAGAGGCCGGTGCAGCCGGGGGTGATGCGGCCTTCGGGGCTGACGCAGACCATTTCGGTCATGACGAGTCCGGCGCCGCCGAGGGCGCGGGCGCCGAGGTGGACGAGGTGGAAGTCGCCGGGGACCCCGTCGGTGGCGGAGTACATGTCCATCGGGGAGACGACGACGCGGTTGCGGAGGGTGAGTCCGCCGAGCCGGTAGGGGGTGAACATCGGCGGGGTGCCCTCGGGGCAGCCGAAGTCGCGTTCGACGAGACCGGTGAAGCGCGGGTCGCGCAGGCGTAGGTTGCCGTGGGTGACGCGGCGGCTGCGGGTGAGGAGGTTGAAGGCGAACTGGCGCGGCGGCTGGTCGACGTAGCCGGCGATGTCCTCGAACCAGCGGAGGCTGGCGGCGGCGGCGCGCTGGGTGGATTCGACGACGGGGCGGCGTTCGGTCTCGTAGGCGGTGAGGGCCGCGGGCAGGGTGTCGTGTTCCTGGACGCAGGCGGCGAGGGCGAGGGCGTCCTCGACGGCGAGTTTGGTGCCGGAGCCGATGGAGAAGTGCGCGGTGTGGGCGGCGTCGCCGAGGAGGACGATGTTGCCGTGGGACCAGTGCGCGTTGACGACGGTCCGGAAGGCGGTCCAGGAGGAGTTGTTGCCGCGCAGGGGACGGCCGCGGAGGGCTTCGCTGAAGATCTTGGCGCAGCGCTGGGCGGATTCCTCCTCGTCGCAGAGGTCGAGTCCGGCGGCCCGCCAGACCTCTTCCCGCATTTCGACGATGACGGTGGAGGCCCCCGTGTTCGGGCCGCTCGCGCCGCTCGGGCCGTTCGGTCCTGTCGCTCCGGTCGGGTCCGTCGCTCCGGTCGGGCCGGGCCCGCCGTCTCGAGGTTCTGCGCCGTCTCGGCCGTCGCGCGGGGCCTCGTAGGGGTAGCCGTGCAGCTGCATGATGCCGTGCTCGGTTTCGGCGATCTCGAAGCGGAAGGCGTCGAGGGCGAAGTCGGCGGAGAGCCAGATGTAGCGGCAGCGGTGGGTGGTGAGCCGGGGGCGGAAGGCCGCGGTGTGGGCGCCGCGGGTGGCGCTGTGGACGCCGTCGGCGGCGATGACCAGGTCGTGGGTGGCGGCGAGTTGCGCGGCGGGGGGTGCGGGGGTGCGGAAACGGAGGCGGACGCCGAGGTCGGTGCAGCGGTCGTGGAGGATCTCCAGGAGGCGCCGGCGGCCGAGGGCGGCGAAGCCGTGGCCGCCGGAGGTGAGGACCCGGCCGCGGTGGACCACGTCGATGTCGTCCCAGCGGACGAACTCGGCGCGGAGGGCACGGTGGACTTCCGGGTCGGCGGATTCGATGCCGCCGAGGGTCTCGTCGGAGAGGACCACTCCGAACCCGAAGGTGTCCTCGGGGGCGTTGCGCTCCCAGACGGTGACCTCGCGCGCGGGGTCGAGCCGTTTGAGCAGGGCGGCCGCGTACAGTCCGCCGGGGCCGCCGCCGATGACCGCGATCCGCATGGTCAGCGTCCCTTCCATTCGGGCGGGCGTTTGGCGGTGAAGGCGGCGTGGAACTCGGCGTAGTCCTCGCCGTTCATGAGCAGGGCCTGGGTGTTGGCGTCGAGTTCGACGGAGGCGGCGAGCGGCATGTCGAGTTCGGCGGTGAGCAGGGCCTTGGTCTGGGCCTGGGCGAGGGCGGGTCCGGAGGCGAGGCGGGCGGCGAGTTCGGCGGCGCGGGCGTCGGCCTTGCCCTCGTCGACGAGTTCGCTGATGAGGCCGATGCGTTCGGCTTCGGCGGCGCGGACGGTGTCGCCGAGCATCAGGAGGCGGGTGGCGTGGCCGAGCCCGACGACGCGGGGCAGCAGGTAGGCGGCGCCCATGTCGCCGCCGGAGAGGCCGACCCGGGTGAAGAGGAACGCGAAGCGGGCGGTGGGGTCGGCGATCCTGAAGTCGGCGGCGAGGGCGAGGACGGCGCCCGCTCCGGCGGCGACCCCGTGGACGGCTGCGATGACGGGGAAGGGGCACTCGCGGAGGGCGCGGACCACCTGCCCGGTCATCCGGTTGAAATCGAGGAGCCTGGCGGTGTCCATGGCGAGGGTGGCGCCGATGATCTCGTCCACGTCTCCGCCGGAGCAGAAGCCGCGGCCCTCGCCGCCGAGGACGAGGGCGCGGACGGACCGTTCCCGGGACAGTTCGGCGAGGAGGTCGCGCAGGTCGGCGTAGGCGCCGAAGGTGAGCGCGTTGAGCTTCTCGGGGCGGTCCAGGGTGACGGTGGCCACCCCGTCCTGCCGGGTGAGGCGGAGGTGTTCCCACCGCTGGGTGGACGCTGCGGAACCGGTGAAGGGGCTCACCTCACGAACGTATCACTCCTGCGTGACTGTCGTCACGAGAACGCGACACACCGGTGGCGCTCGGGGCCGTCGCCGGCCGGGCGCGGGGCCGGGACCTCGACCCACCGGGGGGCGCGGCCGGCCGGGCGGGAAAGCGGTGGGTACGGACGGGTAGCGGCGCATGCGGGGCCGGGACGGTACGGGCGGGTGAAGGCGCGTGCGGGGCCGGGACGGTAGGGATCCGCGCGGCCGGGCACACGCGGGGAAGGGCCGGTGCGGGCGCGGTGGGCCGGGCGCGGGCGTCCGGGTGGACCGTCCGGACGCCGGATCCGGTGCGCGGCGTTCCCCCGGCCCGGCGGAGAGCGGAGCGGTCCGGTCGGGGCCGGAGGTCCCGGGCGCGGGCGCCCTCGGTCATGCGGTCCACACCGGGGTGCCCTACTGAGCGGGTCGTTCCACTTCGTATCGTTGAAAGCGGGAGTTCTCCGGACGGGGGCTCCCCGACCACGGGTCCCTCCCGCCCCGGACCGCACTCCCCGGGAGGACCCCCGCAGCGCACGGAAAGGAAGATCCCGCCTTGCCCGGTCCCACAGCCCCCCTGCCCCTGCCCCTGCCCTCTTGGCGGATCGCCCTCCCCCACAGCACGGCCGCCGTGCCCCTCGCGCGGGCCATGGTGCGGACGGCGCTCGCCGAGCTGGAGGCTCCCGCCGACAGCGACACCGCCGAGCTGCTGACCGCGGAGCTCGTGGCGAACGCCGTGGAGCACACTCCCGGCGGGTCCCCGATCGAGCTGGTGGTGGAACTCCTCGCGGACGGCTGCCAGGTGGAGGTCCACGACGAGGAGCCGCTGCCGCCGGGCGGCCTCGGGCCCGGCCCGGGCCCGACCTGCCCGGATCCGTGGCAGGAGCACGGCCGGGGGCTGCTGTTGATCCGCACGCTGAGTTCGGCGTGCGGGCACCGGCGCACCGATCACGGCAAGGCCGTCTGGTTCACCCTGCCCGCCCGGCCCCGCCCGGCCTGACCCCGACGGGACTGGGCCGGCTCCGGCAGGCCGACCGCCGTGGGCCGCACCGCTTCTTCGGGCCGACCCGCCGGGCCGCGAGCTCAGGCCGCCGTCCCGCCCGAGGCCCCGGCCCCGCCCGCGAGGGTCGCGACGAGGACCGCCTTGATGGTGTGGAGCCGGTTCTCGGCCTCGTCGAAGACCACGGAGTGCGCGGACTCGAAGACCTCGTCCGTCACCTCCAGCGAGTCCAGGCCGTGGCGGTCGTGGATCTCCCGGGCGACCTTGGTGCCGAGGTCGTGGAAGGCCGGCAGGCAGTGCAGGAACCGCACGTCGGGGTTGCCGGTGGCGCGCAGCACGTCCATGGTCACGGCGTACGGGACGAGGGCCTTGATCCGGTCGTCCCACACCTCCTTGGCCTCCCCCATCGACACCCACACGTCGGTGGCGACGAAATCGGCTCCGGCGACCCCTTCGGTGACGTCCTCGGTGAGGGTGACGCGGGCCCCGCTGGTGCGGGCGAGTTCCCGGGCGTGGGCGACGACCCGTTCGGCGGGCCAGTAGGCGCGGGGCGCCACGATCCGTACGTCCATGCCGAGCAGGGCGCCGGTGACGAGGTAGGAGTTGCCCATGTTGAAGCGGGCGTCGCCCAGGTAGGCGAAGGTGGTCCGGTCCAGGGGTTTGGTGCAGTGCTCGGTCATGGTGAGCACGTCGGCGAGCATCTGGGTGGGGTGCCAGTCGTCGGTGAGCCCGTTGTAGACGGGCACGCCCGCGTGCGCGGAGAGCTGCTCGACGGCGTCCTGGCTGTCCCCGCGGTACTGGATGGCGTCGAACATGCGGCCCAGCACGCGCGCGGTGTCCTTCACGGACTCCTTGTGGCCGATCTGGGAGCCGGAGGGGTCGAGGTAGGTGGTGTGGGCGCCCTGGTCGGCGGCGGCCACCTCGAAGGCGCAGCGGGTGCGGGTGGAGGTCTTCTCGAAGATGAGGGCGATGTTCTTCCCCTGGAGCCGCCGGACCTCGACACCCGCCCGCTTGGCGGCCTTCAGCTCGGCGGCCAGCCCGATCAGGGCACGGAACTCGTCCGCGGTGAAGTCGAGCTCCTTGAGAAAGCTGCGGCCAGCCAGGTCGGTCGCCATGGGGGCGCTCCTCGGTCACGGGTGGAAGGGGACCGCAGGGGACTGCGGAACCGCAGGGGACTACTGCGGGACAATGGAACTCTATACGAAGCCCTGCATTGCTATACAGCCCCCCTCGCGCGGTCTCCTTCGGACGACCTCCCGCGGGCCGCCGCCCTCAGCCCACCGCGTCCCGCTCCACGGGGCAACTCATGCACCGCGGGCCACCCCGCCCCCGGCCCAGCTCACTGCCCGGGATCTCGATCACCTCGATGCCCTGTTTCCGCAGGTGCGTGTTGGTGGTGACGTTCCGCTCGTAGGCCACGACCACCCCGGGCTCCACCGCGAGCACGTTGCAGCCGTCGTCCCACTGCTCACGCTCCGCCGAGTGGACGTCCTGGGTGGCGGTGAGCACCCGCACGGAATCCAGGCCGAGCGCCGCGGCGATCGCCCGGTGCATGTGATCCGGCGGATGGTCCGTGACCTTCAGATCGGCCTCGCCCGCCCCGGGCTCGATGGTGTACGAGCGCAGCATCCCCAGCCCCGCGTACTGAGTGAACGTATCTCCGTCCACCATGGTCATCACGGTGTCCAGATGCATGAAGGCCCGGCTCTTCGGCATGTCCAGGGCCACGATGCAGCGCGCCGACCCGGCCGCGAACAGGCCGCGGGCCAGCATCTCCACCGCCTGGGGGGTGGTGCGCTCGCTCATCCCGATCAGGACGGCGCCGTTGCCGATGACGAGGACGTCCCCGCCCTCGATCGTCGACGGGTAGTCGGCCTGGCCCTGCGACCAGTAGTGGAACGCCCCGGACGCCGTGAACAGCGGATGGTGCCGGTAGATCGCCTCGAAGTGCACGGTCTCGCGCTGCCGTGCCGGCCAGCGCATCGCGTTGATCGACACCCCGTCGTAGATCCAGGCGGAGGTGTCGCGGGTGAACAGGTGGTTGGGCAGCGGGCCGAGAAGGAACCCGTCCAGGTCCAGGGCGTGGAAGCGGACCGACACCGGCTCGGGGAACCGCTCCAGGTACTCCCGTTTCGTCATGCCGCCGACCAGCGTCTCGACGAGGTCCCCGGCGGACATCCCCTCGAAGGAACCCCGCAGGTGGTCGGTGGCCAGCGGCCCGTACTCCTTCTCGTCGAAGACCCGGTCCAGCACCAGGTGCCGGGCCTCGGGCACCTCCAGGGCCTCGCGCAGCAGGTCACCGAAGAGGTGCACCTCCACCCCGCGGTCCCGCAGCACGTCCGCGAACCCGTCGTGTTCCTGCCGCGCCCGCCGCACCCACAGCACGTCGTCGAAGAGGAGCGCGTCCTTGTTGGTGGGGGTGAGCCGCTTCAGCTCCAGGTCGGGCCGGTGGAGGATGACGCGGCGCAGCCGCCCGGTCTCGGAATCGACATGGAATCCCATGCGTACACGGTCGCAGACCGGGCGGCCATTTTGGCTCCGGACGGTGAACGCCGGTCCGTCAGCTCAGGCCGAGGGCCGCCGCCGGGTCGCCCTGCAGCACGGGGGTGACCACACCCAGCTTCGGCGTCACCAGTTTCGGCAGCCCGTAGTTGGAGCCGTCGGGCATGGCCAGCGGGGCCCCCACGACGGCGCCCGGGCCCTTGGCGACCAGCGGCGAGGCGGGCGAGGTCAGCTCGGCCTCGTCCGGGTTCCCGGTACCGAGGACCCCCGGCAGCTCCGACTGCAGGTCCGTCGGGGCCAGTTCCCCGACGAGCGGGATCACCGGCAGGATCGGGTTGGGCAGCAGCTCGCCCTCGTGGTGGCGCGGCGCCTCCAGCCCGCTGGGCGTCAGCAGCGGCACCCCGGTGGAGAGCTTCGGCGCCGGCAGACCCACCGAAGGCTCCAGCGCGGCCTCCAGGGGAACACCGACCGGCACATGGCCCCCGTCCGCCACGGCCGGAGCCGCCGCCACCGCGGTGGCCATACAGGTCATGAGCGCCGCAATGCTCCCGCGTGCGGTCATCTTCATTCTGTTTTCCGTCCTTCCAGGGATCGCGGACAGTCCGCGCCCCTTCAAGAACGAGCCCGCACCCCGATTCCCCGGAAAGTTCCCCCATTTGCCCTAACGGCCCAGGGCCACCCGTGGTCAACCACCCCGGGCCCCTCCCCCTCCCTCCCCCCTCCCCTCCTCCTCCCCCGCCCTGGCCCTCCCGCCCCTCGCTCCCCGGCCCCGCCCGCGGCGCGGCCCCGCTCGCCGGCGCTCCCCGCCCTCCTCGCCTCGCCCGCGCGGCCCCTTGTACCGGGCCGCGCTCACGCCCGCCGGCCCCGCCCCTTCCCGGCCTTCCTCGCCCTTCCTCGCCCGGTCCGTTCAGCCGCCCGCCGGTCCGTTCAGCTGCCGTCCGGGCGCAGGGCCCTGGCGAGGGCGGCGATCTGTGGGGGGCCCACCCGGCAGCAGCCGCCGATGAGGCGTGCGCCGGCGCTCTGCCACTGCCGTGCCTGCAAGTCCAGCGGGGTCCGTGGCGGGTGCCAGGTCCGCGTCTCCTCCTCCCATTCCGATCCGTCGTTCGGGTAGGCGACCACCGGCTTGCCGTGGGCCGCGGCCGATTCGACGGCCGGGCCCACGTCCGCCGGGTGGCAGCAATTCACTCCCACCGCCACCACGGCGGGCGAGGCCGCGGCCAGGGCGAGGGCCTCGTCCAGGGGCTGGCCGGCTCGGGTCCGGCCGCCCTCCACGGTGTAGGAGAGCCAGGCGGTGACCGGCTCCTCCCGGTCCTCCAGGGCCCGCAGCAGTGCTTCCGCCTCGGTGGTGTCGGGGACCGTTTCCAGGGCCAGCAGGCGGGCGCCCGCCGCCGCCACGGCATCGATCCGGGGTCGGTGGAACCGTTCCAGCTCCGCCACGCCGAGCCCGTAGCGCCCCCGGTACTCCGAGCCGTCCGCGAGGACGGCCCCGTAGGGGCCCACCGAGGCCGCCACCCATACGGGCCGGTCGACGGCGGCCGCCGCGCCGGGGGGGCCCCGCATTC